>JAUZQX010000026.1 GCA_030950765.1 Ghiorsea sp. | reverse complement strand
GCCATGCGCGATGCTGTTCGCGCTGGTCGTAAAGCTTTTCTTGCGGGTCGTATGCCAAAACGCGCATTTGCGTCAGCATCTTCACCAACAGAAGGTTACATCTGGGATTAATTTAAACAGGGTTACAAATATTAGGCGTATTAGCAATGGTACGCCTTTTTTGTTCTTTAAGCGTGAAACATTGTCCAAATAGGCAGGTTAATGTCCCGAATGGCACTCGCCAAGTACATAATTTAACACGGGTGATTAATCTTAGCTACCATGTAAAATTCAATGGTAGATCCCGTTCCTATGTATAATGAATATCATCGCTGAGCATTTTGGTGTTCATTGTGCTACGGTTAGCAGGGCAGTAAAAAAGTGGGTGAAAATGTATGATTGCAAGACCTGACCCCCGATGTTCTCTCGGATGATACATAGATGGCAGGGGCGGCATTTCAAGGTCGAGAAGAATCTAATAAAAAGACCTACGGACCCCAAGAGCCACACCCCTACCATGACAAGCTTAGCAGGAGTGCTTAACCTCGGCTACTATGTAAAATCCAATGGTAGACCCCATTGTCTATTCATAAATCAATATGTTACAAACACTAGGTTTTTTTACCAATGTATTCTCTAAAACTGGCGAAGGTATTGATATTAGCAGGGCTATTATATTTTTAAGCACCTTCTTGTTGTTGGTAACCCAAGCCAAAGCTGACGCTGTGGACATAGGGGGATTTACGTTGGGTGTTTTTTCAAGCATAGCTATTCATGAACTGGGTCATGCGACTGCTGTGACTGCTGCAGGTGGTCATGTGAGCAAAATTGAGCTGTATCAGAATGGGCTACTTTCTGGTGCTACCTATTATGACCGACCTGCTCAAACAAAAGGAGAAAACCAGTTGATTGCGGTGTCAGGACTTTTAACGACCAGTTTGGCAACAGAAGTGATTATTCAGAATCAAAGCTTGCATGATAAATCATTTGCCCAAGGTATGCTCGCTATGAACTTATTATCCAATGCTTCATATGTGTATAATTTCTATACAAAACGCTTTGGTGTAGATGGTTGGCGTGGCAACGATATTGATGTCTATGAAAGTTACGGAGGAAATGCTAATGCGTTTAATTTATTGCTGGTTGCTCATACAATATACAGTATCTATCGGATAGACCATGAAACGGATATTGTACCCTTTGCTAAAAGAAACTTATTTGGAGTATCCTTTAAATTTTAATGCAGTGGAGGGTAATTTAAAATTTTGTCATTCCCGTGAAGGCGGGAATCCCGCTATGGCAAGGCAATTACTCGTGCAATTGTTTCTTTGCCTTAAGATGAATGCCGAAGGCAGAGAGGACACCCTGGGGTGGCGCGGGAATGACGACTTAGTTTGAGAGATTGAAGAAAAAAGGAAGTAAAACGATATGATTTATGATGTATCTAATGGTGATGCCGATGGATTATGTGCATTGCACCAGTTGCGCTTGGCTGTGCCTGTATCATCGGAGTTGGTGACGGGGGTGAAGCGGGATATTAACCTCTTAAAACGGGTGGATGCCCAAGCGGGTGATGAAATCATTGTGCTGGATGTTTCGCTGGATAAAAATAGGGAAGGTTTGCTCAAGGCTTTGAATGCAGGGGCGAAAGTGCGTTATTTCGACCACCATTTTGCAGGTGATATTCCAGAGCATCCAAACTTGGAAACGCACATCAATACTGATGCTAATATTTGCACCAGTTTGTTGGTGAATGGGTATCTTAAAAGTGCGTATTTGCCATGGGCAGTGGCGGCGGCGTTTGGTGATAACTTGTTTGATTCAGCGCGCAATGCGGCAGAGCCTTTGGGCTTGAGTGATGAGCAGTTAAGCCAGCTTGAGCATTTGGGCACGCTGCTTAATTATAATGGTTATGGCGTAACATTGGATGATTTGTATTTTAATCCTGAAGTGTTGTATGCAGAGATGAAACCTTTTGAAAACCCATTTGATTTTATTGCCCAATCCAAGGCATATCAAGTGCTTAGCCAAGGGTATGCCGATGATATGCAAAAGGCGGAAGTGTCTGAAGCTATTATATTGGATGATAAATATGCGGCATTTATGATGCCTGATGAAGCTTGGAGCCGCCGTGTTTCGGGGGTGTATGGCAATGCGCTGGCAAGAACTTATGAAGATAGGGCACATGCGCTGATAACAGTGATGGAAAATGGCAATTATAGAGTCAGTGTACGCGCGCCGATGAGCAATAAGACTGGGGCTGATGAGTTGTGCATGGGTTTCCCTACAGGTGGTGGGCGCAAGGCTGCGGCGGGTATCAATGATTTGCCGCATGATATGCTGGATGACTTTATTCAAGCATTTAAGGAGAAATACCACGGATAGAGGTGGTAATATGACATCTGTAACTGTGTTGAATCTGCACGAAACTACTGTACTCTATTGATATTTTTTCGTACGTTTGCGTTATTAAATCCGAGGCTAAATAGCCTAAAAGGGAGTTTTACTATGAAAATGAATAAAAAAATTATGATTGCTGCAGCGATTGCTTGCTTTGCATCGGTTCAGTCTGCATCAGCCATTGATTTTAAACATGCGTATACGCAATGCGGTTTGGGTGGCATTATTGGTAATGCAGCAGGTGATGACTCAGGTATTGTTGCGATTATTACAAACGTAACGTTCGATTTGGGAACAACAGCTGTGATTTCTGCAGCAACAGATGGGTGTTCTGGAAAGTCAGGAAAAATGGCTTCATTGGTCAATGATGCATATGTACCACTTGAGCAAGATATTGCACAAGGTCAAGGTGAATACTTGGATGCCATGCTTGCAACTGCGGGCTGTGACACTGCTGATAAAGCAACAGTTGCTAATGTGCGTCAAGACTTCGCTGCTGAAGTTGTGGCTCCAGGTTACGCATCAAAAACGCAGTTTGAGAAATCAGAAGCCATGTTTAATGTGTTTCAAGCAAACACTGCACAATGTTCTTCATAAGTACCAACTGATTTAGAACATTGTTTCTAGATTCATTCGACACACGCCCATTAGGCGTGTGTTCTTTTTTATGGGGTAAGATTTGCGCTTTTATGGTTTGATTCTATGCATGTTTTTTTCTCATGTCGCTTACGCCATAAGCGACAAAGATTTAACTGAGCTTGCCAAACAGCATACTTGGCAAAAACTTTTGCATATGGATGAAGAAACACATCGAAGCATGGTTGACGGCAAAGACTTTTTTTTAGTTGAGCAAGGACATGAAGATGCCGTGGCAGAGCTGGGTGCCACAGTAGCAATGATGGATAATGTATCAGATGAAAAATATCTGCAAACTATATGCAAATATCCAGCACGTTTTTTTTGGTTATCCAAGCAGTTAAACCGTCCTGAAATTGAACAGCACATCCAACAGTGTCGAAAGCTTCAACGCTGGGTTGCAAATAATGATGAAGTGAGTCTTATTTTGGTGAGTGGATACTTGGGTAATCCAGCATCAACTTTTGGTCATGCACTGCTAAAAATTCAGTCATCCCAACAAAACAAACAAAATATACTGATGGATACAGCGATTAATTATGGTGCAATTACGCCTAAAAATGAGTCAACCTTACGTTATGTGTATAAAGGTATTACAGGTGGGTACAAAGCAACATTCTTGGATAAATATTATTACACGCAAGAGCTTGTGTATTCACAATTGGAATCGCGGGACATGTGGGTTTACACGCTTAACTTGAACGAAGACAAAACAAAACTACTCATTTACCATGTTTGGGAGTTGATTGGGCAAAAGTTTGATTATTACTTTTTGGATGAAAATTGTGCCTACCAATTGGCGGACTTGTTGGGTTTAGTGATTGAAGAACCTATGGTTGAAGATGTGGCATGGTATGTGCCTGTTGAGAGCTTTCGCCGGCTTGAGGCCATTGATAATATGTATCGAGAACAAGGTCGCTCTAAACTGATTAAGTCCGTGACATTTATTCCTTCAAGCCAACGCAAGTTAAACACCATACTTAGTAAGCTGAATGAAAAAGAGTTGGATTCTATGTCCAAGCTCATGAATGAAGGTTCAGAGGTAACTGTTGAGCATGTTATTCGGTCATTAACGCAAAACGAAAAAATACATGTGCTTGATGCAGGACTGAGCTACTACAACTATTTATTGATTAAGTCGGGGCTTAAGCCAAGCCTGAAAGCCAAAGCATTGAAGCAACAAATTCTTATGGCACGTTTTCGTTTGCCAGTATCACCAAAAGTTGAATCAGATATGCAACAGCTAGCATCGCCAACACAAGGGGCTGCACCGATATTATTGGGCTTGGGCGTAGGTCATAGCGATGTACAAAGCACATATGCACGATTGCATTGGTCGGGGTATCATCAAAGCTCAACAGGTGATAACAGTTTAAATGGTGATGCGTTGGTGCTTCTGAATCTTGAACTGGGTATAGGTGGGAAGAAAAATGCAATTTTTCTAGATAAGCTTGATTTTATTCGTATTCGTAAACTCAACCATAATCAAATGTTGATTCGTAACCATGGCTGGGCTTGGCAGATGCGCATCGGGTTGGATAGACAAATCAATCAATATGATGGTGTGGTTGCTTTTGGTGCGGGCAAGACTTGGTCGGTCGATGATACGCTTGCATTTTACGGTATGGTAGATGTTTCGTTGCATAGCCTACAGTCGCATCTGCGGCTGCGCCCACACTTGGGTATGTATTCTGATTTAGGACAAGTTAAAAGCTTATGGTATGTTGGCGCAGAAAATATAAATAATAAACAAACATACCAATGGGTTTGGGGTGGCGAATTATCGTATTTTGTGGCATCACAAACAGCGGTATCACTATCTTATCAGCGGCAAGAAACGCGCAAGGCATCATTGGAAGCACGATGGTTTTGGTAAACAAAGGGTGATACAAACATGAACAAAATTGCAGGCATACATGCCGTGAAACATGCCTTGGATGCAGGCGAAAGCATCGATGAATTGGTGGTGCTGAGAGGCAAAACACATCCGCGCTTGAATGAGTTGATTTATTTGGCGCGCAAAGCCAAGGTGCGGGTATCCTTTGCGCCTAAAGAAGCACTGGAGCGCATGGCAGAAGGTGTGCCGCATCAGGGTGTGGTGGCGAAAATGGCGGCTAAGGGTGCGGTGAATTTCAAAGACTGGTTGCAGGCTGTGGCGGAACAAGATGAAGCTTTGGTGTTAATCCTCGACCAAGTGACTGATCCACATAATTTGGGTGCATGTATTCGTACCGCAGAAGCTTCAGGTTGTGTTGGTGTGGTTATTCCTAAAGACAACGCTGCTGATTTGCATTCGCCGATTGTCTCGAAATCAGCATGCGGGGCATTGTCGCGTATTCCTGTGCTTAAAGTGACTAATTTGGCGCGCACCATGAAAGATTTACAACAAGCAGGCTTCTGGATTTCAGGTTTAGCAGGCGAAGCCGAGACCTTGATTCACGACATTAACTTTTCAGGCAAAAATGCCTTGGTTATGGGTGCAGAAGGCGAAGGTATGCGCAGGCTTGTGCGCGAAAGCTGCGATCAGTTGGTGAAAATACCTATGCCGGGGAAAGTGGAATCGTTGAATGTATCGGTAGCCACAGGTGTGGCACTGTTTGAAGTGGTACGGCAAGGTTTGAAAGGGTAATAGGGGGTAAGAATGGACTTGGTATTGATTGAAGGTTTGGAAGTACGCACTGTGATTGGCATTTACGATTGGGAGCGCGAAATCAGGCAAACTGTACGCTTAGATTTGGAAATGGCATGGGATATTTCCAAAGCTGGTCAAACCGATGATATAGCGGACACATTGGATTACTTTGCAGTATCACAACGCTTAACCCAGTTTATCGAAAGTTCTGAATTTGCATTGATTGAGACATTGATTGAGGCATGTGCAAGCATTGTGATGAAAGAGTTTCAAGTGCCATGGCTGCGCCTTAAAATATCAAAGCCTTTGAAATATTTAGGCATGGAAGCAGCGAGTATTGTGATTGAGCGTGGTATAAAAGCATGAGTGACGTGAAACTTCAGTTTATTGGTGCTGGAGACTCGGAATGTTTGAATTATTATAATACCAACCTGCTTGTTGAACATCAAGGGCAACGCCTACTTGTCGATTGTGGTTGGACAGCCAAACGCGCATTGCATGATTTAGATTTATGCACCACGGATATTGATGCGATTTATATTACGCATGTGCATGGTGACCATGTGTTTGGTTTGGAGCGATTCGGTTTTGAGAATCGTTATGTCCACAATGAATATCGGATAAAACTTTTTGTGCCGCGCTCAGTATTGCCACTGCTCTGGGATGAAACATTGAAAGGTAGTATGGGTTATTCTTCAGATGGTGAGAATAAGCTGGAAGATTTTTTTGATGTGTGTGTCGTTGATGATGCTTTTTCATGGCAAGGCTTAGATTTTGAGCTGTTTCCTACACCGCATACCAAGGGCAAACCCTCATTTGGTATTCGTTTGCCGCATAGGTTTACTTTCACATCCGATAGCAATGTGATTGATGATTTTGCAAGCTTGGTGGATGATGACCTTTATATTTTTCATGATGCTTATTCTGCGGGTGACTTTCACCCTGCCCATGCCACCCTGCAAGAGATGCGCGATGCTTACTATTCCGAGCTGTTGAAGCGAATTTATTTGGTGCATTATGATGATGCGATTGCCACTCGAGGCGATGCTTTGAATGACTTTGCTGGCTGGGTGAAACAAGGCGAGGTGTTTCAGTGTTAAAAGGAACATGTATCGGTTTCTTGCCTGATGCAGGTTGTGGGCTGATTTATGCGGATGAACCTTGCGATGGTTCGCATGTCGTCTTTGTTCATTTTCGTGATATAGAGCCGCAAGCTGATGGCTGGCAAGGTTTAGCAGAAGGTGATCAGGTTCAGTTTGAGGCTAGCCATGACAAGGGAACTGTGTTTCATCGTGCATGTGCTGCAGTGGGTGAAACTGAAGATGATTTTGTGCAAGTTTTAGGCAAAAGTGATGCTTTAGTATTTAAAACAGTTGAAGAGTTAGGTGGCTTGAAGCTTGGGGCTGAACAGAGCTTGATTCTCACTGGCGATATTCCTCTTGGATGGAAGCTTGATGAGCAGTTGTTTCCCAAAGATATACTGTTTTACCAGTGTGTTTGGTATGATAAAGCTGTATTTAAAGGTTGGCAGGTAAAGGGTGATTTGGTGTTTCTCGGTTGCACTTTTAAGGATGCCTTTTCATTAAAAGATGTCTGTGTGTCAGGTGTAGTGCACATGGAGGGCTGCGACTTCTCAGGGGTTGGTGGCGCAAGTTTTCGCGGGCTTCAAGCCAAAGCATTGTATCTTGATTTTGGTATCCAAGGGCCACGCGATATGGTCTGGCTTAATGAGATGTGTATTGCTGAAGATGTGGTGGTTGGTGGTGAGTTTTCAAGCAATATCCAAGTGATGCGACAGCAAGATAACCGTGTAACCACGCAGATCTGTAAAGATAATGCAAACGATAACCGCCCTTGTTTTAGACGAATGTACGTGGGTAAAGAATGTTATCAAAGCCAGAATATTAATCGCAGTATCTTAGCTGGAACACTGGATATTCAAGGCCTAAAGCATGGTGAAGTGATTGATATTGACCATACGGAGATTCAAGAGATTCACATGGTGCAAGTGTCTGGTGATGTGGGTATCACATGCAAGCATACCAAAGTATTTGGTAATGTGTGGATTGAACATGATGAACAAGGCTTTGGGCGTTTAAGCCAAGTGGATTTCCAAGATACTTATATTGAAGGGCATTTTGCATTGCGATATATTCAGCTTGCGGGTGTGCTTAACCTTGATGATGCAACAGTTGAACGGGTGATTCGTTTGCATCAGGTGCATTTTGATGAAGGCGGGGGCTTGCAGATGGCAAGGTTGTGCGCCAACCGTTTGGTGATGGATGACTTTACCTTGCTGTATGGCAACGAAAAACAATCATTATTTTGGCAGAACCCAAGGTTCTATATGCTTAAACGCGAACATGAAAGGCGGAAGCATGGTAAAGCTGGCGATGTTGAGCTTACGCAAGAGTATGTCCTATTAAAGCATCTACTATCGCAAGAAGGGCAGCTTAAACTGGAGGATGAAGCCTTTTATCATATGCGAAAACTTGGGCATTGGCATCATGATGTCGGCATGTTCTTTTATAATTATATCTTTGGCTGGGGCGTGCGTTTACAAAATATTCTGGTGTCGGTTGTGATGATGATGTTATTGTTTTTTATAGCTTACCATCACCTGTTTCAATTTGAGGAATTGAATGCTTTGCAATTAAGCATTCAGGCGACCTTTTTAGCCTTTTTTGGTTCGATTCAACCAGAAGTGTTGGCAGGCAGTTCGTTAAGCTGGGTTGTACTGGCGCAAAGTGTAATGGGTGTTATTTTTGTTACGGTATTTGTGGGTGCGTATGTGAGAAAGCTGTTGCGATGAAGTATATTGTGTCTGTGGGTAGTAATATTAGGCCTTCTAAACATGTGCCATGGGTATGTAAGAAAATGTATAATGAGTTTGATACGGTAGTGGTAAGCCGTTTTTATCGTACACATGCTTATGCCATGGCATCGCATACAGCTTTTTGGAACGGTGCAATGATGATTGAAAGCCACCTGTCACGAAAAGACTTGAAAACCTTGCTATGTGACTGGGAAATGATGAGTGGACGGAATCGCAGCCATCCGAAATGTTCAACGCGTGATAGAACCTTAGATCTAGATATTTTATGGCAAGATGAACAGGGGTGGTTTGAGGATGTGTCAACTTTAAAAAGTTTGCCCTATATGTGGCAACCTATAAGTTCGCTGTTGGCATTGCGGAATCATAAAAAACGCTGTGCTATTGTATGGTTTTCTACATGTGGCATGCTGCTTGGTGGTAAAAGAAAATACTTAAAGAGCCGCTTGCAAAACTCATGAGCGGCGATTGACTTCCCCACTCTGGCGCATTTTGAGGGATTGCCACTCATCCACCCAGAGTTTTGTAAGTGGCTCTTAAAGTGAGCTCTGTTTGTCAGTCAAAATATTTTGCAGACGTTTGGAATAATCTGGGTTGGCGGAAGACAAGGGTAGTTTTACTTCAAAAGTGGCACCTTTCCCAGGTTCACTTTGTACGGTGATACTGCCTTGGTGAGCTAAGACAATATGTTTGCAAATGGCAAGCCCAAGCCCAGCACCTTCACCTTTTTGATTGTTGCGCGCATCATCTGCACGATAAAAACGTTCGAATAAATGTGGCTGTGCCTCTGGTGGTACGCCAGGCCCTTGGTCGGATACTTTGACGATGACTTCTTCGCCCTCGGCAGATGCATATAAAGTGACGGTGGAAGCGTCGGGAGCATAACGAAATGCATTGTTTAATAAGTTATAAAATACCCGCTCTAAACGGCGCTGGTCACCCATCACCTCAAGGTCATCTTGAATATTCATTTCTAGGTTAATGTTTCGTTTGGAGAATAACATGAGGTGATCTTGACCCACCTCCTGAAGCATTAATGATAAGTCGACGCGTTCTTGTGGTATTTCTAGTGTGCCAGCATCGGCTTGTGCCAGTGTCAGCATATCATTAACAATATGCTGCATACGCTCGCTGATGGAGAAGAGTTGCTTGAGTAGAGCTTTATACTCTTCGGGGGAGCGTTCTTGCATCAGCGCAACTTCGATTTCACTTTTAAGAATGGTGATGGGGTGGCGAAGTTCATGGGATGTGTCGGATACAAAACGTTTTTGGCTATTAAAGTTGGTTTCTAAACATACAAACATTTTATTCAGTGAATGAATTAAATCTCGAATCTCTTGGTCGTGTACGGATGAATTGAGTCTGCGGCTTAAATCGCCGTGAGCAACGGCATGCGCAGCATCGGTAATGTCATTGATAGGTCGCAGGGAGCGCCGTGCCATGCGGTAACCAACGAGACCACTGATGAGCATGGATAAAAGACCGAGAACCCCACCCAAGATATAAAGGAGTTTGAAGAATTTTTGAATATCACGTGTGGTACGTGCTAAAATCGCAACGGCTACAATTTGGGTGCCAGCCCGAATGGGCATCACGGCCACGCGAAGGTTATCTTCACGAAGTAACCCTTGTGTTGAAACAAATACTGTAGCGTTACCTTTAAATGCACCGTGGATTGCATGGGCAACATCATGTTTTTCTTTGCCAACAAGCTCTTCGCCTACGCTAAACAGGATAACGCCATCACGGTTGACGAGTTGAACCACACCACGGTAGTAGGTAGAAAACTCGCGCAAGTGGTGGTCCCATTGGGCTGTGGGAGACTCTTCGAGCTGTTGAACCAATTGCTGGGCATCACGAAAAAGCTCTTCATCCACCTCTTGGTAGATTTGCATGGATAATAACCAATAAATTAAACCAGCTGCCACCACCAGAATCGCAAATTCCACGCCAACATAATGCATGGCAAGTCTGCCACGGAAGGTGCGAAAGAAATGATTATAGAGTGAAGAGAACCAGTTTGTCATCAGGATAGGTCTTTGCTATGTGCCTTCCTGATACTTATCGCTTAAAATATAACCCTGCCCACGTAAAGTGTGAATTAAAGATAATTCAAAGTTTTTATCAACTTTTGCTCGTAAATGGCTGACATACACGTCAATCACATTACTTTCAGGGTCAAAGTTCATGTCCCACACATGTTCACCAATCAGGGTGCGTGAAAGAACTTTGTAGGGGTTGCGCATAAGGTATTCCAACAAGGCATATTCCTTGGTGGTTAAACGAATGTTTTTTTCACCGCGGGTGACTTGGCGGCTGATAGGGTCAAGCTCTAAGTCTGCCATGGTTAGTGTTGGTGTTTTACTATCAGACGTGCGGCGTAATAAGGCGCGAACACGAGCCAGCAACTCTTGGAAAGAAAAAGGTTTTGCCATGTAGTCATCTGCACCAGCATCCAAACCACGCACTTTGTCTTCCACGCTATCTCTAGCTGTTAGCATCAACACAGGTGTATTCACGCCACGGTCACGAATCTCTCGGCAGACTTGAATGCCGTTTTTCTTGGGCAGCATTAAATCTAGGATAATAAGGTCGTAATCATTGACTTCGGCAAGGAAACCGCCGTCTTCTCCATCATGGGATATGTCAACGGCGTGACCTTCTTCACGCAAGCCTTTTTGTAAAACTTGGGCAACTTGAACTTCATCTTCAACAATCAAAATTTTCATAGACGCAATGTAGATGTTCTCTGTGCGCCTGACAATGCTTTTTAGTGTGTAATAAATGTCACAGTATGGGGAATGCAAGGTTTAATGTGGTTGACAAGGGGTATTTTGTGGTCGATATTGGCGGTTAGTGGGTAAAAGTGGGTAGCTTGTTTTGAGTGCCTGGGCTAAATGAGGTTAAGTGGTAGTGTATGTTTCAAGGTGAATATACCAATAACATGGACGATAAAGGGCGCGTGAACATCCCCGCGCCTTTCCGTGACGTGCTGCTTAAAAATTATGATGACTCTTCCATCGTGGTGACCCGTGACCCATACGCGCCGTGTCTTCGTGCTTACCCACAACGTGAGTGGAAACGTTTACTTAGCAAAGTTTCAGCAAGACCAAGCAATGACCGTACGGTCATTGCATTTAAGCGCACTGTGATAAGTTCAGCGCAAGAGTATGCGCCAGATAAACAAGGGCGTGTATTGATTCCGCAAAACCTTCGTGATTATGCAAGTCTTAGTAAAGGTAGCGTTTTTGCAGGTTCGTTGGATACGTTTGAAATATGGGATGTGAGCGCATGGGACGCGCAGCTCGCATCGTCATTGTCATTACTTCAAGATATGGATTTGGACTTCTGATGCTTAAGTCAGCGCATATTTCAGTATTGGCGGAGCCGTATATTGAAGGTTTGTGTGCGGATAAGGATGGTTGTTATGTTGATGCAACTTTTGGGCGTGGGGGCCACACACAACTTTTATTGAATGAACTTTCTGCACAAGGTCAGGTTTTGGGTTTGGATAGAGACCCTGAAGCTGTGGCTGCAGGAGAGGCTCTGGCTGAACAAGATTCTCGGTTTCATATACATTATACAGATTTTGCAGGTTTGGAAGATGCTGTGCGCGCGCAAGGTTGGGATGATGTCAGTGGCATAGGTTTCGATTTGGGTGTGTCATCACCGCAGCTTGATCATGCAGAACGCGGCTTTTCTTTTATGAAAGATGGCCCGTTGGACATGCGTATGGATAATGAATCGGGTGAGTCGCTTGCATACAAGTTGGCACGTGTATCTGAATCCGAATTGATGGGTATTATCCGTGAACATGGTGGCGAAAGGTTTGCTGGTCGTATTGCTCGCGCCATTTTAGAAGCCGTACATCAGGGACAGATGAGCACAACCAAAGATCTTGAAAATATATGTTTTCATGCGACACCCAAAAAGATGCGTCACAGTGGTGCGCACCCAGCGACACGTACTTTTCAGGCTTTACGTATTTGGGTGAATGATGAAATGGGACAAATTGATGCCGCAGTCAAATCGGCGATGCAATTGTTAAAGCCAGGCGGTCGTTTGGCGATTATCTCTTTTCACTCGGGTGAAGATAGGCGTATTCGAGATTTAATTGAGAAAGAAGTGCATGGTTGTACATGTCCGCCACAGTTTCCTATTTGTGTTTGTGGTATCAAACCAACCATGCGTTGGGTGCAAAAGAAACCTGTGCGTGCGAGTGAAGAAGAGATAGCGCTGAACCCACGCAGTCGTTCGGCAATGTTAAGGATTGCTGAAAAAGTGGGTGAACCATGTTAAGGCGTTGGCTTATGCCTTTATTGGTTATTTCGATTGGTTTTTTGTCTGCAGGGCAGGTGTGGTTATCACATTTGCGTGTTGTGGTCGCACAGCAAGTTTCTAGTTCCAAACAAGAGCAGCGCCTTGCGCAGCAGGATGTGCAGAATTTAAAATTGGAGTTGGCGAGTTTGATGCGGCCCAATAGCTTGCGTCGATTGGCGCATGAAGAGTTAGGCATGCAGGCACCAACATCGATGCAGGTGATTCGGCCATGAAGCGCAAACATATCATTGAGCCACAAACTTTTGAGCAGCGCCGTATTGAGGTGGTGATTGGTCTTGTTGTTTTGGGATTGGCATTGATGGTGATTCGCGCCGTTGATTTACAATGGCTGCAATCAGCCGACTTATCTGCTCAGGCGGATAATCAAAGGATACATCAGTATGATGTCGATGCACCGCGCGGCCTCATTCTTGACCGTGCAAATCGCGTTTTATCTGAAAGCGTTGAAATGCCTTCGATTGCTGCGATCGCTTCGGATATTAAACCCGAAGATTTACCTGCTTTGTCTGTAGCTTTAGATATGCCTTTGCATCAATTAAAGCAGCGCATTGGTAAGCGCCAAGGATTTGTTTGGTTATCCCGCCGTGTTGCACCGCAAACAGCCAAGGCTGTTCAAGCACTAGGATTGGCTGGTGTGCGCATTGAAAAAGAATGGCGTAGATACCATCCTTTTGGCCCTGAAACAGGTCACTTGGTTGGTTTTGTGGGTACGGACAACTATGGCTTGGAAGGTTTGGAATTAGCATTTAATAGTAAATTGTCGGGCGAGCCTGGTCGTGTGCAACTGCGCAGGGCAGCCAATGGGTACAGCTTGCCGGGTAGCACTTGGTTAAAAAAACCTATGATGGGTGAGTCTCTAAAGCTTAACCTTGATGTCAGTGTGCAAAGTATTGCCTACTCAGCATTGGCAAATGGTGTAGCCAAGACAGGTGCCAAGGGTGGTTCTGTTGTCATTATGAACCCGCACAATGGGCATGTATTGGCAATGACCAGCTGGCCTGGGTTTAACCCCAATTCGTTTGGTAAGTATAGACCCAAAGATTGGAGAAACCGTGTGGTGACCGATGTGTTTGAGCCAGGTTCAGTGCTTAAACCATTTACCGTGGCAGCGGCATTATCAACGGGTCAGTATACCATGGATTCTTTGATTTATTGTGAGAATGGTAAGTTTACGGTAGCTGATAAAACCATTAAAGATGACCATCCTGAGGGCTGGATTGACTTGCGTAAGCTATTAGTGGTGTCGAGTAATATTGGTGCCGCAAAACTTGCATTGGACATTGGTAAAGAAGATTTGAATCGGGTGCTTACTGAAGTGGGTTTTCATCGTAAGACAGGTTTGGGGTTGGGTGGCGAGTCGGCAGGTATTTTACCGCCTGTACAGAAATGGGGGCCTGTTGAAACGGCAAATATTGCGTTTGGACAAGGTGTTGCTGTAACACCCATTCAACTTGCGGCGGCATTTTCAGTGTTTGCCAATGGAGGTGTTTATTATCGCCCACAGTTGGTACAAGAAGATAAACCTATAGAAGGGCATCGTGTGGTTTCAGAGCAAGTTGCTCGTGATGTGTTATCCATGTTGGCGGATGTGACCAAGTTAGGTGGCACGGGCACAAAAGCCGTACCTTTGGGGTATACCGTGGCAGGTAAGACAGGAACTGCGCAAAAACCCAATGGGCAAGGTGGCTACTCTAAGGATAAGTTTACTGCTGTGTTTGCAGGTTTAGTGCCTGCTGAAGCACCAGAATTGGTGATTGTTGTTGTTTTGGATGAGCCTAAAAGTAGTATTTATGGTGGTTCAACTGCTGCACCCGTGTTTAAACAAATTGCGGCAGCGGCATTACCTGTGTTGGGCATTGCCCCCACAATGAACAACAATCCTTCAGATTGGAAAGTGATGCAAGCCAGTGTGCAGCGACCAGCCGTAGCTGAGCATATGCAATCGCTTTATGGCTTGTCACTGCGAGAGGTTCGCCGCTTTGCCTTGCTTAATGACATTCAGTTGCGTGTACATGGTAAGGGCTGGGTTGTGAAAAGTGAACCTGTTGTGTTGCAAGGTTTAGAAGCTGGTGATGCCTTGGAGGTGTGGCTTCGTGAATGACATGAATCTTCATATCCAACCGCAATTACTCTCTGATTTGGTTTCAGGTTTGGGCGTATATTCCCAAGATATAATGGTGACCCGGATTTGTGATGATACGCGTCAATTGAGGACAGGCGATGCTTTTTTGTGTATGTCTCGGGTGCAAGATAAAGATGCTTTGATTGCACAAGCGCTGACACAAGGTGCAAGTGTTGTGATTGCGATAGGTGAACAAAAGCAGCTTTTGCCCGTTGCTTGTGCTTGTCTGCCCGATATGACTGCGGCTGGAAAAATGTTGCGCCGCTGGTTTGCAACGGAGTCAGCGCAAGTACCGTGTATTGGTATCACAGGTACGGATGGGAAAACCAGCACGGCTTGGATGTTGCGCGAAGTGTTGGCACTACACCTAGGCTCGGCATGGTCATGCGGTACATTGGGTTGGATGAAGTCGAAAGATGACATCACAGATTTGGGGAATACCACACCCTCATTGATGAAGTTGCACCGTATTTATGCGTTGGCATGCCAACAGAATATCGGGGCTTTGGTATTGGAAGTTTCATCACATGGCATTGCACAAGAGCGCATTGCAGCATTGCCATTTACCGCGGCAATTTGGACAACCATAGGTCAGGATCATTTGGAAGATCATGGTGGTTTTGATGCGTATTTGGCTTGCAAGGCAAGTTTTGTAAAAACTGTTGTAGAACAGCAGGGTATTGCGGTCTGCAATGCAGATTACCCTTTTATTCAGCAAGCTTTGGATGGTGTTCAAGGCGCTGTGTATTGGTATGGTAAAGATGCTGCTGATATATGTTGGACACGAGAACATGCAGCGGTGTGTTTTGTGGCACAGCAAGAAAAGGTGTGTTTAAACCATGTGCCTGTTGCCGATTTTCATGCGGAAAACTTGGCGGCAGTTGTGTTGCTGATGCAATCATTATTTGATGTGCCTTTGCCAACTTTTTCAGCTTGGGATGGTCGAATCAGTACACCTATGGGTCGCCTTGAGCCGGTGAATGATGAAGCGACTGTGTTTATTGATTATGCACATACAGCCGAAGGTTTGAAGCGGTGTTTACAAAGTGCGCGTGATTTAACAGAAGAACAATTGCTGCTGGTGTTTGGCTGCGGTGGCGACAGAGATAAAGGTAAACGCCCGCTGATGGGTGAGATGGCAGTGACTTATGCTGATCAATGTTGGTTAACCTCGGATAACCCACGTAGCGAGAAGCAGGAAGATATTGCTGGGGATGTGCTGCAAGGCGTGGGTGATGTCCAAGATAAAGTACATATTATTCACGATAGAGCGCAAGCCATTGCGCAGGCTGTTGCATCGTTAACTTGCGGTGATGTATTGGTCATTGCAGGCAAAGGGCATGAGTCATATATGGACATTCAAGGTGAAAAACTGCCATGGAGTGATAAGGCGCAAGCTTTGGCAGCGATGAAACAATTTGGAGTGATATCATGCGCTTGACGGGTGATGAAGTGGCAGCAGCAAGCCGCGGCAAATGGGTGCAAGATAAGGTGCCCACATTGATTGCTGGCATTGGTACGGATAGCCGCGAGTTTATTGCAGGACATGCTTTTTTGGCGCTGCGGGGTGTAACATTTGATGGACACCAACATGCAGCGCAAGTGGCAGATAAGGCATCGGCATTGATTGGTGATGTGCAAGGTGTTGCGGGTTGGTCGGGGTTGTTGGATACACCGCAACTTGAAGTACACGATACTTTGCAAGCTTTGGGTGATATTGCTGCATGTCATCGCAGAAAACTTGTGCAAAGCAAAGTGATTGCGATTACGGGTTCATATGGCAAAACAACCGTGCGCTCTATGCTGCAGCATGTGTTAAGCGGTTTGGGTTTGGAAGTGGCATCAACACAAAAAAACTTTAATAATTTGATTGGTGTGCCTAAAACTTTGATGGAAGTACCTGAGCATGCAGATGTTGCTATTATCGAGTGTGGTATCAGTGAAGTAGGTGAAATGGAACGGTTATCAGCCATTGTGCAGCCTGATATTGCCATTGTGACAGGGTTAACTTGTGCCCATGGTGAAGGGTTAGGCGGAGAGCTTGGTATTGCCCAAGAAAAAGCTAAGTTATTAACACATTTATCACCGCAAGGTTGGTGTGTACTGGGTTTGGGTGTGGCAGAACAGTTTGCAAAAATTAATGCCCAGAATACGCAAGAAACTGTGGATATGGATCATCAACATGCCGTCACATGGTCTTTGGATGGGCAGCGTTTAACACTATCTTATCAACAGCAAGAAGCAGCATTCGATTTACTTTTACCTGCCAAACATTGGGCAGAAGATATGGCACTTGTGACACAAACAGTATTACGTTTGGCACAAGATTTAGAGCAAAGCTGGACGCTGCAGCAAATCGTGCAGCATTTGCAAAGTTGGCAACCTGTGGAAGGACGTATGTATATTTCTACAGCGCCAAATAGTTTTACACTTATCGATGATAGTTACAATGCAAACCCTGCTTCTATGCAAGCGGCTTTAGATACTTTGGCAAGTTTATCTGGTCACCGCGTTGCCATTATTGGCGATATGTTGGAGTTGGGTGAACAAGCTGAGCATATTCATCAACAATTGGACTTATATGATATTGATGAGGTGCTGACGGTTGGTACGTTGATGGGAAGCCTGCAGGCTGCAAACCCAAAACATCGTATTCGTGTATTTCGAGATGCCGAAGCATTAAGTGTTTGGTTGGAGAGTAAAGACTTCCCACCATTGGCTAGCACGCTGTTGGTGAAAGCTTCACATGGTACTGGTTTGTACCGTATTGCAGCGCAGTTAAAAGAGAGGGGTCAGCATGTTATATAATTATTTATACCCACTGGCTGACCAGTATTCGTTCCTGAATGTTTTTCAGTACATCACTTTCCGTGCGGCGTATGCCCTGATTACAGCGTTGGTATTAAGCTGGTTGTTTGGGCCACTGTTTATCCGTTGGTTAAAGTCCAACCAAGGCAAAGGTCAGCCGATTCGTAAAGATGGCCCTGAAAGCCATTTCTCCAAACAAGGTACGCCAACCATGGGTGGTTTGCTTATCCTCTCAACGCTCACTTTAAGTACGCTACTTTGGGCGGACTTGAATAATATGTTTATCTGGTTGGCATTAATGGTGACTTTGGGTTATGGCTTGATTGGTTGGTTAGATGACCATCTAAAAATCAAACATGCAAACTCTAAGGGTTTAGCAGGACGTTGGAAGCTGCTATTACAATTACTATTCGGTGGTATCGCTGCAGTAGCATTGATGCAAATGACAGACCCCATCGTAGATATTCCAATCATCAATTACCAATGGGATATGGGTTACTGGTATATTCTCTTTGTGATTTTTGTCTTGGTTGGAACGTCGAATGCAGTCAACCTAACAGATGGTTTGGATGGTTTGGCGGTTGCGCCAACATTTATGGTGGCGGCAGCTCTAGGAGTTGTGGTGTATGTGGCTGGACATAGTGGTTTTGCTGAATATTTATTGATTCCTTACGTGCCAGGGGCTGGTGAATTGGCGATATTCTGTGGTGCTTTGGTTGGTGCTTGTCTTGGTTTTTTATGGTTCAATACATACCCCGCACAAGTATTTATGGGTGATGTGGGTGCGCTAGCCTTGGGTGGTGCGTTGGGTTTTGTAGCATGTGCCGTGCATCAACAATTTTTATTGGCGATTGCTGGTGGTTTATTTGTCTTAGAAGCGATGTCAGTGATGATACAGGTTGCATCCTTTAAGATGACAGGTAAACGTGTATTTCGTATGGCTCCGATTCATCACCATTATGAGCTTAAAGGCTGGGCAGAGCCAAAAATTATTGTTCGCTTTTGGATTATTACACTTATTTTAGCTTTGGTGGCATTGTCCACCTTGAAGTTGCGCTAATGGATATCCAACAAGAAAAGGTCGCCGTAATTGGCATGGGCAAAACAGGATTGTCTGCAGTTCGTTATTTGCAGCGCAAACATATTGCTTGCGAATGTTTTGACGAAGCCAATGTGACCTTGCCTGAAGATATGAAGGACATTGTATTGCATACGGGTGAGCTGAATGCGAAACTACTGGGCTCTTTTGATCGAGTTATTGTCAGCCCAGGCATTGATTGGCGGCATCCTGTATTGGCAGCAGTACGCGCGTGCGATGTACCTGTACATGGGGATTTAGAAGAGTTTTTAAGAGAATATACAGGCACATTAATTACGGTGACAGGCACTAACGGTAAAACGACAGTGACACAAATGGTTGGGTTACTCTTAGAAACATTATCGGGTGGTTGTGATGCTGGTGGCAACATTGGTATGCCGATGTTGGATTTGTTGGCGAATAAGCAACCAGAGCGTGTGGTATTAGAGCTTTCTAGCTTTCAATTGGAACGGGCGCAGGGTTTACATCCACACTTGGCAATTTTATTGAATATCCAACCAGATCATGCCGACATGCATGAATCACCACTGGCTTATCGCAAAGCGAAGATGCGTATGTTTGAGCATATGATTGTAGGTGATAAAGCTATGCTACCTTTAGATATGGAATGGAAGTCATTGGTAAATGATTTAAGTCAACGTGGCGTAAGTCTGAGTTATTTTGGTGTGATGGATGAAAATGATACACAAGTGAATCAGTTGGCTGCGGGTGTATTGCACCGAGATGGAAACCAAGAAGAAGCCAAGATATTTTGGACCCAAGATGCACAGCGGCACTTTATTCCATGCAATCAATTGATGGTAAAAGGGTTTCATCAGCAACAAAATATTGCGGTGGCGGCACAAGTGGCAGCTGATTATGGTGTATCCAAAGCTGTGATTGAAGAAGCGATGATGAGCTTTCAAGGTTTGGAACATAGGCTCGAATTTGTCGGGAATATTGAGGGCAAAGACTGGTTTAATGATTCCAAAGCAACCAACCCAGATGCCGCAGGTGCAGCACTTTCATCGTTTGACAAAGTGGTTTGGATTTGCGGTGGTTTACGCAAGGAATTGGACTTGGGTTCGTTGACCAAGACCGTACAAAAACATGTGATGTTTGCATGCGTGGTAGGTAAGGATGCCAAAGCGTATGAACAACTATTAAAACAGGCAGGTGTACCTTATACGGTATCGAAAACCATACCAAAAGCCGTGAAAGATGCGGCAAAACAGCATTGTAATGCAGTTTTATTATCACCTGCGGCAGCCAGCCAAGATCAGTTTAGTAATTATGCAGAACGTGGTGAAGTTTTTGTAAAAAGCATTCGGGAGCTGACAGATGGTTAAGGTTAGCCGTTTACCCATGGATCCATTGCTTTTATTAAGCGTGGTTGCATTGTTATTATTTAGTTTGATTATGGTGGGTAGTGCAAGCTTGGAAGTGGCAGATGTGCGTTATGGTTCACCGTGGCATATTTTACAACGTTGGTGTTTTTATATTCCTGTTGGATTGTTTGTGATGTGGTTTGTTTCGCGTATTCAACCGTCATGGTGGGAAGTTCTTGTCTTGCCCATGCTGCTGATTGGTTTTGCTTTATTAATTGCAGTGTTGGTGTTTGGTAATAGTATTAATGGTGCAACACGTTGGTTTTCAGTGCTGGGTATGACGGTGCAACCCATTGAGCTCATAAAACCAGTTTTTATCATGTATATTGCATATTATTTGGCAAACTTCCCTAACCGTTTGCAGAGTTTCGCGCAAGGTATGATGCCCATGTTATTGATGTTGACAGTTATGGTGGGTTTGTTACTTGTTCAACCTGATTTTGGTAATGCTGTATTATTGCTAACGGTAAGTTTTTGTTTGTGGTTTGTTGGCGGTGTCCCATTTCGTCATTTGCTGGGTTTATTTTTGGCTGCGATTCCATTGCTTGCTGTGATTGTGATGGCAGCACCTTATCGTTTAGCGCGTTTAACTTCTTTTGTAGACCCTTGGGCTGATAGGTTTGGTAGTGGTTATCAGCTTGTACAGTCGCAAATAGCCTTTGGTGTTGGTGGTGTCACAGGGGCAGGTTTAGGGCAAGGTGTACAAAAGCTTTTTTATCTTCCTGAAAGTTTTACAGATTTTATTTCAGCCGTGATTGGTGAAGAACTTGGTCTTGTTGGTATTTTAAGTCTTCTTTCAGTGTTTTCTGTGCTTTGTTGGCGCGGTTTTATCATTGCCAAACATGCGACAAAACCTTTCGAACGTTTGTTGGCTTTGGGTTGTACTCTTTTATTGGCTTTGGCATTTATGATTAACATGGGCGCAGCTATGGGTATTTTCCCAACCAAGGGTATGCCTATGCCGTTTATTTCGTATGGAGGTAGTGCCTTGATTGGTGCATGTATTCTTGTGGGTTTGATTTTCTCAGTGCAGCGGCATCAACCTGTGAAAGCAAGTAATAAGCGGGTAAAGCGTGGTAAACACGCAGGACATCAAGAGGTGGCAGTATGAGTGTGAAGTCCCCCATGATTTGTATTGCTGGCGGGGGCACGGGTGGACATGTCATGCCGGCATTGGCGCTGGCAGATGCTGTGCGTCAGCAGTGGTCAAACATGCAGGTTAAATTTATCGGTGCAGAGCGCGGTTTAGAGGCGACATTGTTACCCGAACGCGGTGAAGATGTGTTGTTATTGAATATGCATGCCGTACAGGGTGCGGGTTGGCTGCAACGTTTGCGGGTATTGGGCTTGGAGTTGCCACTTGCGGTATTGAAGATTCTAAAGACTTGGCGCAAAGAGAAGCCGCAGGTGCTGGTTGGTGTAGGTGGTTATGCCAGTGTGGCAGGTGTGATTGCAGCATTGTTATCACGCATCCCTGTGGTGTTGTATGAACAAAATGCTATTCCAGGTATGGTCAATCGAATTTTATACCGTTTTTGTGATAAAATGATGCTGGGTTTTGTTTCGGCAGAGCAACATTTGCCACATACAAGTAAAGCTGTGGTGACAGGCAATGTGGTGCGTCAAGATATTGCAGCGGTGACTTATCAACTTGCAGATAAACCATGTTTGTTGGTGATGGGTGGTTCACAAGGCGCGATGTTTTTAAATCAAACGGTACCGTTGGCATGTGTAAAACTTGCCCAACAAGGTTTGGATTTTTCAGTGATACATTTGGTCGGTGCGGGTGATGGGCGTGTTGAAGATGTACAAGCGATTTATCAAGGTGCGGGTATTCAAGCAGACGTGCAAGCATATTCTAGTGATATGCCAGCCCTGTTTGGGCAAGCAAGCTTGATGGTAGCGCGTTCTGGTGCAATGACTGTGTGTGAAGTAGCAGCAGTAGGTATGCCTTGTTTCTTTGTGCCGTTACCTTGGGCTGCAGACAATCATCAATATTACAATGCCAAGGTATTGGCTGATGCAGATGCAGCTGAAATTTTGGATCAAGATAAATGTGATGAGACTTTGTTGGCACTTAAACTTTCCAAAACATTGTGTAACCAAAACAAATTAGAAAACATGCATCAAAAGGCAAGAGCAGCATTTGTGGGTGATGCAGCAGTGTTACAACTGCAAGTATTACAACCTTTTGTGGCTGAGGTGAAGCCATGAAATTGCGCGTAAAATGTATTCATTTCACAGGTATTGGTGGCATAGGCATGAGTGGCATTGCTGAAGTACTGTGTAATCAAGGTTTTAATGTGCAAGGCTCTGATATGGCAGAAAGTCCAAATGTGCAACGTTTGCGTGACATTGGTATTTCAGTTGCTGTTGGGCATAAAGCGGAAAACTTGGGTGATGCAGAAGTGGTCGTGGTAACCACAGCGGTATCTGACCAAAATCCAGAAATTGTGGAAGCCAATAAACGTGGCATTCCTGTGATACCCAGAGCCGAAATGTTGGCTGAATTGATGCGTATGAAGCAAGGTATTGCTGTGGCGGGTAGCCATGGTAAAACCACGATTACATCCATGATTGCGCATGGTATGGAAAGTGCAGGTTTAGACCCTACGTATGTAATTGGCGGTCGTTTGATGTCCACCAGCCATAATGCACGTTTGGGTGAATCCACATGGTTGGTGGCTGAAGCTGATGAATCGGATGGCTCATTTTTGCGTTTATCACCAACAATTTCGGTAGTGAGTAATATCGACCCAGAGCATCTCGACCATTATGGTGATTTTGATACACTGATGGCTGCGTTTAAACAGTTTGTAAATTTAACACCGTTTTATGGGCGTGTCGTATTACACCACGAACATCCCAATGTGGCATTGTTGCGCGATGAATTGCATAGACCTGTGACGACCTATGGCGTCAGCCCACAAGCAGATTTATATTTGAAAGATGTGCGTATTGACGGTTATCAGCAACACTTAACTATTGGTTTTGCCGATGGTACGACACAGCGTATGATGTTGCCTATGCCTGGTTTGCATAATGCAGAAAATGCACTGGCGGCAGTAGTGGTACTGTTGGACTTGGACATAAAGTTTGAAGATATACGCCAAGCGTTTTCAAGCTTTGAAGGTATTCAGCGCAGATTCCAATGTTGCCCGATTGGGCAGGGCGTGCTGGTGGATGATTATGCGCACCATCCCAAAGAAGTTTTATCTACATTGCAAGCTGCACAATCGTGTTGGCCAGAGCAGACTATTTCGGCGTTGTTTCAGCCGCATCGCTTTACCAGAACACAAGATTTGTTCGAAGATTTTTTGGGCTGTTTTGATATGGCGCAACGGGTGCGTTTGCTGCCGATTTACGCAGCCAGTGAACAAGCTATTGATGGTGTTAATGCCACAAGTTTGGCTGAAGGTATAATGAAACGTGGGCATAGAGATGTGGCAGCCATAGATGATGAACAAGCAGCCCTTGTTTGGGTGCAAGCAGAGCTTGAAGCAGGGCACATTGTATTACTTATGGGTGCAGGTTCGATTGGTGCCATGGCGCGACAAATACGTGAAACATCGGGACAGCCATCATGAGCTGGCAGGCAGAATTGCAAGCCATGGGTAAGATGGCAGCGAATGTGCCATTAGCACCTCGTACCACATTGGGTGTGGGTGGTGAAGCTGCTTGGTTATTCCGCCCTAGCGATAAGGCGAACTTGATTGCAGCCATGTCTTTGATTCCTGAAGATGTAATGCTCTTTCCTTTGGGTAGGGGTAGTAATGTATTGATTGCCGATAGCGGCATTGATGGTTTGGTCTTGGATTTGGGTGGTATCAATACACTGACAGTTGAGCATGAGACCATCAAAGTTGGCGCTGGCGTACGTATGAGTAAATTAGCACAAGCAGCCGCCAATCATGGGTTTACTGGGCTGGAGTTTATGGCAACCGTACCTGGTGATTTGGGTGGTGGTGTGGCGATGAATGCGGGTGCGTTTGGGCAGCAAGTATCCGATGTGTTGTTATCTGTGGATGTATTACACAGGGATGGGCGCATGACATGTGTATCCCGAGATGCCTTGGATATGCACTACCGCTACACCAAACTACCCCAAGACGCATTGGTTGTGTCGGCAAGGTTTGTACTTGAGAAGTCTGATACTGAAAACATTAAAACAGCCATGCGTAACATGCGCAGTAAACGAAGTGATAGCCAGCCTTTGGCATTGCCTAACTGCGGTTCAGTGTTCAAAAACCCTGAAGGGGATTTTGCTGCTCGCCTGATTGAAAGCGTGGGTTTAAAAGGTGAGCAACGGGGTAAGGCTAGAATTTCGGAAGTGCACGCCAACTTTATTGTGAATGACGGCGGTGCAAGCAGTGAAGATGTGTTAAACTTGATACGTTTGGCAAAAACAGAGGTCAAAACGCACACAAATATTGATTTGGAACCAGAAGTGAAGTTGGTGGGGTGCTCATTATGAACATCAAGAGCCTTGAGCATAAACGTATTGCAGTCTTGATGGGTGGTGCTTCTGCCGAGCGAGAGATTTCTTTGCGCTCAGGTACTGCGGTGACACAGGCGCTAAGCAGCCAAGGGTTGGACGTGGTGGCATTGGACTTACCTCAAGATACCCAAACATGGTTTGAACGTATTCAAAACAGCCGCGCTGATATTGCTTTTATTACCTTGCATGGCACGTATGGCGAAGATGGTTGCATTCAAGGTTTATTGGAAACCATGCGTATGCCTTATACAGGTTCGGATGTCAGTGCATCAGCATTATGTATGAACAAAAAACTCACAAAATGTGTGTTGGACGATATAGGTATTCGCATCCCCGAGGATGTGTTGATGCGTGATGGTAAACCTCAGCATTACCCTGTATTTGTGAAACCTGTGGCGGAAGGTTCTAGCGTTGGTCTGCACTATATTGAAGATGAAGCGGCATGGGATGCCTTGGTTTTGGTTGAGCTGAAGGATTGGTTGGTTGAACAATGTGTACGCGGTGTTGAAGTGGCGGTATCGGTGGTGGATGGTAAGGCATTGACCCCTGTGGAAGTTGCACCCAAATCAGGCATGTATGACTTTGCCTCCAAATACACCACAGGCGCAACGGATTATTATTGCCCCGCACGTATTTCAACCAGTCAGAGTAATAAATGTAAAAATATTGCGGAACAAGCGGTGCAAGCAACAGGTTGTACGGGCGCACCGCGTGTAGATTTGATTGTACCTGATATTGGTGCGCCAGTGGTTTTAGAAATCAATACCATTCCAGGCATGACGGCAACCAGCCTGCTGCCTAAAGCTGCTGCTGAGCAGGGTGTGTCCTTTGAGGACTTGTGTGTACAGATTTTAATGTCTGCCCATTGTGGAGAAGACAGTCGTGGAGAAAAAAAATGTGGAGGGGTACAATGAAATTATTGCCCAATATCTTCCGCACAAACAAAAAAGATACGGGAAATGTGCGTAGAAAGAAAAAGGTTAAACCTGTGAAACGTAGTATGACTTGGTTTAAACCGTTACAAGTTGTCTTGGTTGCTTCTGCAGTCGTTGCTATGTTTGGTTTTTCGGCAGTAAAACTCAATCAGGAAATGACTGTAACACATTGGCAAATTGATTCGCCTGAGCATATTAAAGAACCCATTGCTTTATATTTTAAACACAAAGAAAAGTTAGATTTTTGGCATACACGTGCAGCCGTGATACAGCGTGATTTAAGGGCACAAATTCCTGATATTCAACGGATAGAAGTGAGCCGTATTTTGCCAGATGGTTTGTTGATTAAAGCCACAGCACGTCAGCCGATTGCGCTGTGGGAAAATGTAGTAGCCAAAGCAGGTAAAGTGGTGATGCTGGTGGATGAACAGGCTGTGGCATACCGCCCTATTTTGCGCGGGGAACAATTGGATTTACCGTTGTTTCGCTTGGATGGCAACGATTTAAAAATAGCGACTGCAGTATTGCATCATTTGCGTGTGAATATGCCTCAGCGTGCTCAGGCACTGAGTGAAGTGATTGTGGAGCGGCAAGATTGGCGACTCAACTTTGCGCGTGGTGAACAGTGGCAATTGAATCAAGCTAGTTTGCAGGATGATTTACCTAAAGTGTTAAGTATCTTGAGCCAGCCTCGCTGGGCAAGAGGGCACTGGCGCATGGATGCAAGAATTCCCGAACGTTGGTTTATTCGACCAGCCAAGCAGGAGGTTATATAATGGCTAGAGAGAATCAAATCATTGTTGGATTAGATATAGGTACGAGCAAAATTGCTTGCATCGTGGCAGAAGCAGCGCCTGATGGTCGCTTAGACATTGTGGGTATAGGCACACACCCGTCCAGTGGTTTGCGCCGTGGGGTGGTGGTGAATATTGAAAGCACGGTGGAATCGATTCGGTTGGCCGTTGAAGAAGCCGAGTTGATGGCAGATGTGGACATCAAAAAGGTGTATGTTGGCATCGCAGGTTCACATATTCGCGGTTATAACAGTCATGGTGTGGTGGCAACGAAAAACGGAGAAGTCACCGAAGAAGATGTGACACGTGTGGTAGAAGCCGCCAAAGCCATGAATATTCCAGCAGACCAACAAATTTTACACGTCTTACC
>JAUZQX010000025.1 GCA_030950765.1 Ghiorsea sp. | reverse complement strand
ACGTTTTGCCGCTGTTTTCTGCTTAATATGCCCTTCAATATATAGACATATAACCTCTGACCGTGATTGTTCCTGTTCGCTCATATGTAATAACTCCGCTTTCATTGACCACCTCCAGAACACACTCTAAAGCGGACATTTCTATTTTGCTAAAAGCGGACATTTTCATTTTGCGCCTACAGTCAGCTTACTAACAGGTTCTCCTGTGAAATCAGACATGTCTTTGTTAAACAGTTGAAGAAGTGGTTTGTTGGCAATGCGAATAACAGGTGTTTTATTGACCAAATGAAATGTAAAAATGGGTAAGGGGCTTAAATCCAGTACATCTAAGAAGTTTTGGTGTAAGTGTGCTGCTGGCTGAGCTTGTTTGTGCATAATCCATGCGACAAAAGGAATGAGTGTTAAAGTTATCATATGTATAACAAACTCTTCCATATTGTGGATAGGCAAAAAGAAAATAACTGTGATGCACAAACCTAAAGCTATACTTGCAAAGCTAAAGAGAAGAAATGCTAAGCCAAACCAATACAATGAAAGAATGAGGATGGGGAAAAATAAAGCATAAAAGTGACTGGTCACTTTTCCATCAAACCACATTAATGAAAAGATTAAGATAATGGTTAAACCAATGATGCTCGCCACACGCCAAGCTGAGACAGCTTGTGTTTGAATATGAAATATCGCAAAGCTAATGCTTGCAAAGTATATGAAAAAACCAACGCCTAAAACCAATGGATATTGATTAAAGGCACTGGTATTCATATACAAGTATATTGCAGCAACAATACCGATTAAAAAACTTACCCATACCAAATAATATTGATTACGGACTTGGTTGCCTTGAGGCAAGTAGCTGGACAACCAACTTGTCATGGGTTAAATACTGTCTTCTTAGGCTTGAGACAAAAAGCGTTCGGCATCAAGTGCTGCCTTGCAGCCTTCGCCTGCTGATGTAATGGCTTGGCGATACACTGGGTCTGCCACATCACCGGCAGCAAACACACCCGCTATAGATGTTGCTGTTGTTTTACCTTTGGTGATTAAATAACCCGTATCGTCCATTTCAAGCTGACCTTTAACAAAATCAGTATTGGGTTTGTGGCCAATGGCAATAAATACACCATGCACAGTTAATTCTTTGGTATTATCACCGGTAGATGAGCGTAAACGTGCTCCAGTTACACCTGAATCATCACCCAATACTTCATCCAACACATGGTTCCATTCGATATTCACATTCTCTAAACTCATCAATTTATCTTGCATAATTTTTTCAGCGCGGAGTTCATCTCGGCGATGTACCAAAGTGACAGACTTACAAATATTGGCCAAATAAATAGCTTCTTCCACGGCTGTGTCGCCGCCTCCCACCACAAGAACATCTTGGTTGCGGTAAAAGAAACCATCACATGTTGCACAAGCGGATACACCTTTACCACTGAATTTCGCTTCAGATTCCAAACCGAGATACATAGCAGATGCGCCCGTAGCCAAGATTAATGCATCACATGTATATTCACCATCATCACCTGAAAGCTTGAATGGGCGGGAAGATAAGTCTGCAGCATTGATATGATCCCAAATCATTTCTGTACCAAAACGCTCTGCTTGAGCTTTAAAGTCCTCCATCATTTCAGGACCTTGTACCCCATCTTTATAACCAGGGTAGTTATCCACATCTGTGGTGGTGGTCAACTGCCCACCAGGCTGAATCCCTTGAATAATCACTGGTTTTAAGTTGGCGCGTGCTGCATAAATTGCGGCAGTGTAACCCGCAGGACCAGAGCCTAGAACTATAAGATGATGATGTTGAGGTGCATTGCTCATAATGAATTAACCTTGATATGAATTTACTGGTTGCGAAGGGTACACAAAATGGTGCTGATTTGAACAGCAACGTTACCTTTCAATCAATCGAAGAGGTGGCGCATCTTGTAACCTATGCTGCCAACAAGCCCTCGTCCTTTAGGCGATACTTCATACAATGTACTTACACCTACACCTTTGAGGGTGAGGTTACGTGGCGAACCAATGGTAATATCGTCAGAATAATCACGGATTTTGGTGTGGATGAGTCCGTAAACAATTTCATCAATAAGCACTTGATTGGTTCGAGCAATGCCTTCAATACGTGCGCCCTTATCCATGGCATGACCAATATAATCCACGCTTGGACCTGGTATTTCTTTGACATAACCGCAGGTGATGCCAATACGAAAGTCCAGTTTGCCCACGATTTTTTTCAATTTCTTTCTTTCAGCTTCAAGGCTTCGAGTCATCAACATCGCTGCAAGCACAGCATCAATCGCTGTTTCAAATACAGCCATCACACCATCACCAAGCCGTTTAACCACAACCCCATGGTTGCGTTCGATGGCTTGTTCACAAATATCACAAAACATACGGTTGCGCATAAAACCTTTGGTATGCCCCATGTCACGTTTGTATTGGGTGGAGCCAACAAGATCGGTAAACATAATACATTTGTATTGGTCAGGTGTTGTGGCAATCACATTGGCGACATCTTCGATGATGACATCAAAATCAATAAGAGTGCTGTCTAGCTGACTTGAAGAGCGCTTGGCAGCAAGGGTGGGTAGTATTGCAGTTTCACCATTGGCAATCATTTCTATGGTTGAGTCATGTTCTAGGGCTTGCTTGATTTCGTCCGCTTGGCTGGGTTGGTGGGGTTTGATTTCCTTCACCACATGATGTTTGTTGTGCTTAGCCATGATTCCTTCTCCCCAGTCGTTACAACCAATGCTTTCTCAAACGCACAGTATGGTTTCATTCAAGACCAATAATAAATGTAACCTATCGCACACCATTGCGCAACTGAGCCTAACAAAAAAGTGGTTATGCTTGAATAATGATTGCTGCAGCTTTTAAGCCATCAACTGCAGCACTGACAATGCCACCTGCATAACCAGCACCTTCACCCACAGGATACAAACCACGCAAAGATACCGATTGTAAGCTTTTATCACGGGTAATGCGCACAGGCGAGCTGGTGCGCGATTCGACGGCTAACATATTGGCATGTTCGGAGACAAAACCTTTCATTTTGCGATCAAAAGCTTGTAGTCCCTCCGATAATGGCTTACTTAACCATGTAGGCAGTATTTCACGAATATCGGCAGCTTCAACAGCTGGTTTAAAGCGGGAGTTTGCCAATGTTCCACTGGGTTTATTGTTGATGAAGTCTGTGATCTTCATAGCGGGTGCGGCATAAGCTTGGGATGTTGCTTTAAATGTTTTTTCTTCTAGTTCACGCTGCAAACGTATGCCACACAGAGGGTCATCGCCTAAACCGTGTTTAGCAATATCTTTCGGGGTGACTTGCACCACGATGCCTGAGTTGGCAAAAGGGCTTGAGCGTTTGGCATTACTCATGCCATTGACTGCCATTTTATTTGCTTCAGTGGGTGAGGGTAGTATCAAACCACCTGGACACATACAAAAACTAAACACACCGCGTTTCCCCATAAATTTATCGGGTACTTGGTGGGTTAAACTGTATTCAGCTGCGTGGAGGTTGGGATGTTTGGCATTTTCCCCGAATTGACATGAGTCCACCCAATCTTGCTCATGTTCGGTGCGCACACCTACGGCAAAGTCTTTGGCTTCCAAAGCAATGCCGATGTATTGCATATGTTCAAAAGTATCTCGGGCAGAATGACCAATTGCCAAGACCACGGAGGATGCCTGTATTTCTTCACCATCTGCAAGCCGAACGCCCACCATGGCTCCTTCATGGGTGAGCAGGGTGGTAACTTTAGACTCAAAGCGGTAATTCACACCTTGTTCAATCAAATAATGGCGCATGGCTTTGATGATGCGTACCAATCGGTCTGTACCCAAATGAGGGTGTGCATCCACCAAAATATCAGGTTTTGCACCAAAACGGATAAACTCTGCCAATACCCAACGCACAAAAGGATGTTTGATGCGGGTATAAAGTTTACCATCGGTATAAGTACCCGCACCACCTTCACCAAAACATACATTACTTTCAGGGTTTAACTCACCTCGGCTTCTTAACCGCCCAATATCTTTTAAACGTGTCTCTACAGGTTTACCGCGTTCCAACAATGTAACCTGTTTACCTGCTTCAATCAGGGTAAGGGCAGCAAAAAGGCCCGCAGGGCCAGCACCGACCACAATGACATGTTCATTGTTTTTTTGCTTGCCGTTTTGTTGGTTTATTAAAGTGTCAGGCTTTTCAATATCCAACCGTGAAGGTACATCGATTTGAACCTGCGAAGATGTATTGGGCGTGGCATCTTGGGCAAGCGTACACTCTATGCTGCACACAAAATGAACATCACTACGTTTGCGCGCATCAATGGCTTTACGCACGATATTCCAACTTAATAATTGCTTGTTTGGAATAGATAGCGCATCACAAAGCTGGTTTGCAATATCTTGGTCATTATCATCCAAATGAACGTTAAAATTATTGATGCGAATAAACATATTATAGTGTGATTTGAACCTTGGAAGCAGCTTGTTTGGCTTTGCTTCTAGCTTCTTTTTCACTATTGCCACGCGCTAACATCACTGCCATACGGCGTTGACCATGTACTTCAGGTTTAGCAAAGATACGTATTTGGGTGTCGGGTTCTGCTAAAGCTTGCTCCAAGTTGCCAAAAGATACTTGGGTGGAATCACCTTCGACCACGATAGGACATGATGCAGCAAAGCCATGCTGGCTGATATTAGGAATAGGTAAACCAAGGATAGCACGTACATGCAGTGCAAACTCAGACAAATCTTGTGAAATCAATGTGACCAGTCCTGTGTCATGTGGGCGCGGAGAGACTTCGCTGAATATCGCCTTATCACCCTTGATAAACAGCTCTACACCGAACAAACCATAGCCACCCAAAGCTTGGGTGACTTGTTCTGCAATATATTTGGAGGCTGCTAATGCCGCATCAGACATGACTTGTGGCTGCCATGATTCGCGGTAATCACCATCTTCCTGCAAATGGCCAATAGGCAGACAAAATGACGTGCCGTCACGATGCCTGATGGTTAAAAGTGTGATTTCATAATCAAAATCGACAAAACCTTCAACAATCACTTTACCTTTACCTGCTCTACCACCTTCTTGGGCATAATCCCATGCTTTTTGAATATCGACATCAGTTTTAACCACGGATTGCCCTTTACCAGATGAACTCATGATGGGTTTCACCACACATGGTGTGCCAATTTCAGCAATGGCTTTGGCAAAAGCATCAAAGGTATCTGCAAATTGATAGGGAGAAGTGGTTAAGTTTAATTCCTCGGCTGCCAAGCGGCGAATACCTTCTCTGTTCATGGTCAGTTGGGTAGCGCGGGCTGTTGGGATAATATTAACCCCTTCAGATTCAAGTGCGGCTAAAGTATCGGTAGCAATGGCTTCGACTTCAGGCACAATCAAGTTTGGTTTTTCTTGTTCAATAATTGCTCGCAAAGCATCACCATCGAGCATATTCACAATAAAGCTGCGATGCGCTACCTGCATGGCAGGCGCATTGGCATAACTGTCCACTGCAATCACTTCTACGCCCAAGCGTTGCAATTCAATGGCAACTTCCTTGCCTAGCTCGCCTGAACCGAGCAACATGACTTTGGTTGCGGTTGATGTTAAAGCTGTGCCGATAGAAACTGTCATAAATACCTCTGAAATTACGCAATAAAAAGCCAAGCGTACGGATGTTTCAGCATATTCACAATACAAGCAACGTATCTGGGGCAGTTATATTAATATTTTATAATGTAATAACACTTAACCTTTATAAAAAAATAAGTATGCTGCGCTCACTCAAATTGTAAATTGAATATATAGGAGATTGTAAATGAAGAAGTTAATTTTATTGGCATCATTATCTTTCTTGGGTTTAACTGCTGCAAACGCGGCAAATATCCCTGAAGGAATGGGGGTATTACCAACACAAGTGCCTGTGCCTGCGGATAATGCTATGAGTGCTGAGAAAGTTGAACTGGGTAAAAAATTGTATTTCGAACCTGCATTGTCTAAGAGTGGTCAGTTCTCATGTAACTCATGTCATAACCTTGGTACTTGGTGTGTAGATAACCAAAAATTCTCCATTGGTCATGAATGGAATCGTGGCGGACGTAATGCACCAACTGTATTGAACTCAGCATTTTGGAGCAAACAATTCTGGGATGGTCGTGCGCCATTGCTTGAAGACCAAGCCAAAGGTCCACCGCTTAACCCTGTTGAAATGGCTGCAGATAGTGCAGAAGCTGTGGTTGCTCGCTTAAAAGATGCAGGTTATGCACCATTATTTAAGGATGTGTTTGGTAAACATTCATTGAACTATGACAATATGGCAAAAGCCATTGCAGCCTTTGAGCGTACGTTGATTACACCCAACGCACCATTTGATAAGTTTGTCGAGGGTAAAGGCACAATCTCTAAAGCTGCGAAACGCGGCATGAAAAAAGTAGCTGATATTGGTTGTACTTCTTGCCATTCGGGCGTTTTATTCACCAATAATGCATTTGTTGAATTCCAATATGGTAAAGACACTGGCTTGAAGTCAGTCACAGGCAAAGCTGAAGATGATCATGTATTCCGTGTTCAATCGTGGCGTAATGTGGCGATGACAGCGCCTTATTTCCATGATGGTTCTGCGGCAACATTGGAAGAAGCGGTTACAACCATGGCGGAAGTACAGTTGGACACCAAACTTTCTAAGCGTGATGTATCCGACATCGTAGCATTCTTGGAAACATTAACAGGCGATGCTCCACAAGTGACTTTCCCTGTGTTACCACGTCCAACAGGCAAAGCTTTGGACTTTAAAGACTAAAGCCAACTTAACAGGTGTCATACCCGCAAAGGTGGGTATCCATAGAAAACAACATAGATCAGATTCCTGTTTTCAGGGGAATGAGTTAAAAAGGAAACACCGCGTAAGTTTATGACTTGCGCGGTGTTTTTGTTTCTGCACTATGCGTCATCATGCGAAAGACATTAAGCACAAGCCCCGCAAAACCTGCGCCACTGCGTATTTTGCTTTATTCATTGCCTGTTTGGGGTGGTAGTATTCTATTCATCTTTGCTATGCCACTGACTGGCATTGTGAGTAGTGTATTTATCGCTGGCTGTCTATTGGTTTTACCCTTCAAAGCCAAACAAGGTGAATGTCCAAGCTGTGGTAAACATAAGCTTTTTCCATTTTCAGGCTTGGGTGGAATGTGTAAAGGTTGTGGTCAGGAATTGGTATTGCGAGGTAAGGCTATTCATTTACTTGAGCCTAAAGCTAGTCGTGCCAAGCCTGGTTCTGGACGTGGAAATCAACCCATTCAACGCTAAGAGCCTATTAGGGAAGCTCTGAATAAAGCCGATTGTATTTCAAGGCATCCAAAATCCAGGCGTGTGTTGCATGGAATAGCAAGGCTATTGCTCAGATGCACAACGCAGAGTTTGGATGCACTGGACACAATATATGCGTTCATGACTTGTTCAGATCTTCCCTAGGCTTTAGCAGTGCAGCATTTATGCCTATTCGCTACGATTGCATAAGTTAGGCAGACTCCTAGACTGCCGCAAAATATATTTTAAAAGGTAAAAAACAATGAGCATTGAACAAGATTTAGAAACACGCAGTGGCAATAAATGCGAGTTATGCGGTGCAACTGATGACTTGAGCGTGTTTGAAGTGAGCAACAGCCCAACAGACGGCGCTGAAGCTGCGATTTATGCTTGTAGCACATGTGTAAGCCAGTTAAACGATGCAGACAGTGTCGATGCCAATCACTGGCGCTGTTTGAATGACAGTATGTGGAGCGAAGTAGATGCTGTGAAAGTGGTCGCGTACCGTATGCTCAATCAACTTAAAGGCGAAGGCTGGCCTCAAGATTTATTGGATATGATGTATTTGGAAGATGATGTACGTGCTTGGGCTGATGCGGGTTTAGTTGTTGAAAGGGAAGAAGCCATTATTCATCGTGATAGTAATGGTGCAGTCTTAGAAGCAGGGGACTCTGTCACCATTATTAAAGACCTTGTGGTTAAAGG
>JAUZQX010000024.1 GCA_030950765.1 Ghiorsea sp. | reverse complement strand
ACCTGTGTATGCACCCTTTTCATGTCCAAACAACTCACTTGCCAGTAGTTCTTCAGAAAACACGCCACAATTAACAGCAATAAAAGGTTTATCTCTTCTGTTACTTGCTTCATGGATAAAACGGGCAAACAACTCTTTTCCTGTGCCTGATTCTCCAGTAATAAGCACAGTGCAGTCAGTATTTGATATTTGGAGAGAAATGTTCAGTAGTTTAGCGATATATTGCGCTATTTGAGATGGTAGTTGTCCTGCCCTATACCAATTATTTTGTTCTCCAATCAACCCATGTATGGCAACAGCTGCAAGCATTCTCTGTTCAAGTGGCAGTATTTTCTTTGATTGATTGGCAAGTAACCCACCGATGATGCCTGCTAAGACATCACCTGTACCAGCGACGGCTAAGTTGGCAGAGCCAAAAGGGTTTAACCAGACTTGCTTTTGAGGTGAGGCAATCAATGTTTGTGCGCCTTTAAGTACAACCCAAGTTTGGTAGGTTTCGGCAAGTTCGAGTGCGGATTTCAAACGATTTTTCTGAATGTCTGTTGTGTTGGTATGCAGCAGACGCGCGGCTTCGCCAGGGTGTGGCGTAAGCACCGTGAAAGCTTTGCGCTGTTGCAAGGCGGTTTGTAGTTTTTGACTATCACATAATATATTTAAAGCACCCGCATCCAATACGAGTGGGGCATGGTGCTGCAAGAGTTGATGCAAAGTATCTTGCTGTGAATCATTCCAGCCCATGCCTGCAATAATAGCATCTGCTTGTTGCCATAGGGCGTGTTCTTGAGGGTGAACCATGACCTCCAATGATGAAGCTGCGATGATGGGGTAAACATCATTAGGGCATGCGATACTAACAAGCCCTGCACCAATAGCTTGTGCGCCCATGGCCGCCAGTTTGGGAGCACCTGTATAACCAACGGAGCCACCAAACACCCATACATGTCCAGATATTTGTTTGTACGCTTGAGCATTACGCTTAGTTATGGCTTGGGCAATCACATCATCATTGATGAGCAGGCTACTCGTAGCATCTGCGGGGAATTGCTGTTGTACTTGTTGGATAACTTTGGCATCAATACCGATATTGGCAGGCATAAAGATGTGTCCGCTATGGCTATGCCCCTGTTGTAACCAATGGCCCCATTTATAAGCTGCAATGGGTATGGTTGCGGTGGCTTGAATGGCTGCCCCCAGCACTTCGCCCGTGTCCGCATCAATACCACTGGCAATATCCACGGACAAAATAGGCCTGTCCATAACATTAATGGCTTGGATGGCTTGGGCAATCCACCCTTGAATAGGTTTGTTTAAGCCAATGCCAAAAATGGCATCAACGATAATCACTGCACGGTGTAACCACGCTTGCAAAGCAGGTAAATCATCAGCGCAGGTTGCCGGGCGAATCTTAACACCAGCTTCTTGGGCAAGCTTTGCTTGAATGGCAGCATCACCTTGTAGCGTTTGTATGGGTATGAGTGGGATAACGGTTACAGGCACATTTTTTACGCGAAGCAAACGTGCTGCAACAAACCCGTCCCCTCCATTATGCCCCTGTCCGACAATAATCACTACCCGACCAGCATCAAGTTTGAGTTGATGACACAAAGGTAAAATAGCTTGTCCAGCACGCTCCATGAGTTTGAGGCTGGTTTGTCCTGCAGTGATGGTTGCTTGATCAGCTGCAAACATCTGTTTGGCAGTGAGGATATGGCATGGCTGTTTCATACTGTTGCCTTGTGTAGCAATAAACGATGCATCACGGCAATACATAAATCCATCACGCACAACATGCCATGTTGGTTTGCGATGTTATAAGCTTCTTGGTGTTGTATACCTTGTTGCAACCATAAGGTTTTTGCATGGATATCGGCAGCTTGTTGGGCAACGTCAGGCGTAAACTCAGGTTTTCTAAATACGTCTACGATATCTATGGGTTCAGGTATATCGGCAAGTGTTGGATATACATTTTGTTCCAAAATAGCCGTTGCAGTAGGGTGCACAGGGAAGACACGGTAGCCTTGTTGTATAAGGTAAGATGTGATTTGGTAGCTGCTTCGGTCAGGGTTAGGTGAGCAGCCTACAACAGCAATGTTTTTTGCTGTGCTTAAGATGTTTTTTAGCTGTGTATCACTTGGATTTTTCCATGCCGCTTGCTTTACCATGCGCACCCCTTTTCAAACCTAAATGTAAGTGAAGCTAAGTGAGGTTAGTCGTAAGGGTATATATTATCAAGGTTAAGTCATGAATCTGATAGATTTATCTTGCAAAAACGACCCAATAAGTGTAGAAGGTAAAAACTAACTTTTTTGTGCAGCAAAGTTTCCACCTTAGGAGGCATTTTGTGAAAAATAATCGTTTGATGTGGTTTCAAGGCATATCCCAACGTATACAAACATGGCTGACGAATTGGTTGCTGTATGAAGAAAAAAGGACGTCACCACCACTACAAGATTTTCATAAGATGAGCGAAGCTTTGCAGCTTGCTGATGTGTTGCTTTTTAAAGGCAGGGCGCGAATCAGTCGTGTGATTAGCATTGTCACACAATCGAGATGGACACACGCAGCTTTGTATATCGGGCGTTGCTCCGACTATGCCGAAGATTCTGAAACATTAGCTTTGATACGTGAGCATTATACAGGTGATGCCGCTGAGCAGTTGGTGCTGGAAAGTCTATTGGGGCAAGGCACAGTGATTACCCCGTTATCCATGTATGAGCGTGATAGTATTCGCTTGTGTAGGCCGCGTGGCTTATTAAAAGAAGATGCAGAAAAAGTAGTGTTTCATGCTGTGCAACAGGTGGGGCGTGAATATGATATTCGCCAACTCTTTGATTTGGCTAGGTTTATGTATCCCTATGCCGTTTTGCCTAGACGTTGGAAGTCAAGCTTATTTACTTATAAAGCAGGCTCTGTCACCAAAACGGTGTGTTCCACGGTGCTTGTTGAGGCCTTTATGGTGGTCAAGTTTCCTGTAATTCCAGTTATTCATGAAAAAGATGAGCAAATTTCTGTGTATAGACGCAACCCACGTTTATTTACGCCTAGAGATTTCGATTATTCACCTTATTTCGACATCATAAAGTTTCCTTATTTGAATTATGATAAAACGTTTTTGGGACTGGTGAATCAAGCTGGTGGTTATCGTGATTTACCTTGGGATGAAGATGAAACCTTTTATTGTGACTGTGCTGAAGACTGTTTTCCGCAAGAAGCTGAAGTAAAAACTGCAAACCAAGGAAAAAAAGTATGATGTATGTGTTTTTGATAATGCTTGCAGTGTTGTTTTTTGTAGCACCTGTACGCCGCTTGTTGCTGGTTCGACCATTCATGGGTTTGATGAAAAAAGCCATGCCATCCATTTCGCCAACTGAGCAAGCTGCCATTGATGCAGGCACAGTTTGGTGGGAGAAAAGTTTGTTTCGTGGCAAACCTGATTGGCAAGCTTTGAATACCGTACAACCCGCCAAACTATCTTCTGAAGAACAAACTTTTTTGGATAACCAAGTCGAACATTTGTGTGCCAAGATCGATGATTGGCAGGTTTATCAAGATGGTGATTTGTCTGCGGATGTTTGGGATTATATGAAAAAAGAAAAGTTTTTTGGCATGGGTATTCCCAAAGCTTATGGTGGTTTAGAATTTTCACCCACCATGCATTCGGAAGTGATTCAAAAAATATCCAGTCGAAGTGTTGTTGGTGCGGTGACTGTGATGGTTCCCAACTCATTGGGTCCTGCGGAACTGTTGCTAAACTATGGTACGGATGCGCAAAAAGAACAGTATTTAAGTAAACTTGCCAAAGGCGCGGAAGTACCATGTTTTGCGCTCACTGCACCTGATGCAGGCAGTGATGCGGGTGCAATGGTTGATGCAGGTGTGGTTGAAAAAGGTGAGTTTAACGGCGAGCAAGTATTGGGTATTCGTTTGAATTGGGATAAACGGTACATCACGCTAGCCCCCGTAGCGACATTGATTGGTTTAGCATTTAAATTGTATGACCCCAACCATTTATTGGGTGAACAAGAAGATATTGGTATCACTGTTGCCCTCATTCCAAGAGACACACAAGGTATCACTATTGGGCAGCGGCATAATCCGCTCTACACCCCATTCCAAAATGGGCCTACCCAAGGCAAAGATGTGTTTATTCCCATGAGTTTTGTGGTGGGTGGGCAAGATTATGTGGGGAAAGGTTGGAAAATGTTGATGGAAAGTTTGGCGGCAGGTCGTGCAATTTCATTGCCTGCACTTAGTTGCGGCACGGGAAAAATGGCATGTGCAGTAACCACGGCATACGCCAAAGTCCGCGAACAGTTTGGTATATCCATTGGTCGTTTTGAAGGTGTGTCTGAGCGGGTGGCGAGTATTATTTTATCCACATATACGGTGAATGCCGTGCGCCGTTTAACTGTCCGCGCTGTGGATTTGGGTGAAAAACCTTCCGTGCTTTCCGCCGTTGCCAAATACAATACAACCGAAACCATGCGCAAAGCAGTCAACGATGCGATGGATGTGGTGGGAGGCAAAGGCATTATTGTTGGTAGAAAAAACATGTTGGCACATGTCTATATGGCGATTCCAGTGGGTATTACGGTGGAAGGCGCAAATATTTTAACCCGCAGCATGATTACATTTGGGCAAGGTGCGATTCGTTGTAATCCTTATGTATTGCAAGAGGTGAAAGCTTTGTACGAGGGTGATGTGGTGTTGTTTGACCGCGCGCTATGGCGGCATATGGGTAGTTTGGCGGTGGGTAAGCTGCGTGCGCTTCGTTTTGCCTGGTTTTCAGTCATACCATCGACCACCCCTTCAAGCAGTTTACAATCATCATACCATACCATCAATCGGCTAAGTGCCATGTTTTCTTATGTTGCGGATATGTCGATGGTGGTTTTGGGCGGCAAACTCAAGTTCTCTGAATCATTATCGGGTCGATTGGCAGATGCTTTGAGTGGTCTTTATCAGGCATCGGCAGTGCTCAAATGGTATGCCGACCAAGGTGATCCTGAAGTAGAACGCGTGCTTGCTCAAGCTGCGGTGCAACAAGAGATGTATCGAACAGAGCAGGCTTTGATGACGGCATTACGTAATTATCCTATGGTTTGGTTGGGTAAAGCTTGGCTTTGGATGTTGTTTCCTTTGGGCGGCAAACATCAACCCGTATCTGATAAAGTGTTGCATGGTTTAACCCGTGAAGCCATGCAAAATGGTGAGATGAGGCAAGTGCTCAAACAAGGTGTGTTTGTGCCACAATCTGATGACGAAGCCTTGGCGCAATTAGAGCAGGCTTTGGTGCAAACATTGGCATGTGAACCTTTGGTGAAAACACTTAAAGATAAGTATGGACGGGTTTCCGTCAAAGTGGGTGCGATTGCGGGCACACTTCAACAAGCCTTGAAAGACAGCGTGATTAGCCAAGCAGAATATCAGCAACTTCAAACATGGTTGGAATTACGCCGTCAGGTGATTGCCGTGGATGATTTTACGCCAGAGGAGATAACATCATGAGCAAACGCAAAGTGTATGTGGTGGATGGTTTGCGCACACCCTTTCTCAAAGCCAGAGGTAAACGCGGAGCATTTTCAGCTTCGGATTTGGCAGTGTATGCAGGGCGAAGTTTGTTGATGCGTCAGCCATTTAAGCCCAGTGATTTTGATGAAGTGATTATGGGTTGTGTGATGCCTGAACCTGATGAAATGAATATTGCGCGTATTATTGCGCTGCGTTTGGGTTGCGGCAAAGAAGTGCCTGCGTGGACGGTGCAACGCAATTGTGCATCGGGTATGCAGTCACTTGATGCGGCAAGGCTTAAGATTCAAGCAGGAGAATCGAATTTGATTCTTGCAGGGGGTACGGAAGTAATGAGCCGCGCACCTTTACTGCTTAGCCATGCTATGACCGATTGGTTGGGTGATTTTCAGCGTTGTAAAACATTGCCACGAAAACTTTCTACATTGGTGCAACTCAGACCTTCATTTTTTGCGCCTATCATTGGTATCATCAAAGGTTTGAGTGATTCTGTGGTTGGTTTAAGCATGGGGCAAACTGCAGAAAACTTGGCTTATAAATACCACATCAATCGAGAAGAGATGGATGCTTTTGCGGTGGAAAGTCATCTTAAAGTGGTGTCGGGTATGGACAGCCGTGGTTTGCAGGGTGAAATTGTATCTATCGTGGATAAACACGGGCATGTGTATGCCGCTGATGATGGTGTTCGCCCTGATTCGACGCTTGAAAGTTTGGGTAAACTTGGCCCTGTGTTTGACAGGAAATTTGGCATGGTCACAGCAGGTAATTCGGCACAAATCACCGATGGTGCAGCCATGTTGATTTTAGCCAGTGCGCAAGCGGTACGGAAATACAAATTACCAGTGCTTGGCACGCTTGATGATGTGCAATGGGCAGGTCTAGCGCCCGAACACATGGGATTAGGCCCTGCCTATGCCATTCCACCACTACTTGCGAGAAACAAACTGGGTGTGGATGATATTGATGCGTGGGAAATCAATGAAGCCTTTGCCGTGCAGGTATTGGCATGTTTGCAAGACATGAAAGAAAAAGGCGTGGGTGATATTCCTTTGGATAAACTCAACCGAGAAGGTGGTGCGATTGCCATTGGGCATCCTGTGGGTGCGAGTGGGGCACGGATTGTGTTGCACCTACTCAATAGTATGCAACGAAACGGTGAGAAACGTGGTGTGGCATCGTTGTGTATTGGTGGTGGCCAAGGTGGGGCGGTATTGTTGTCTGGAGGTGAATCATGAGTAAATCACAAGCATGGACACTGAAGTTAGATGAGCACCATATCGCATGGTTGCACTTGGATGTGCCAGACAAAGGGGCGAATGTTTTGTCGCAAGCGGTAGTCAAAGCTTTGGGCAAAAAGCTGGATGAAGTTGAAAAAAGTGATGCTAAAGGTTTAATCATTATATCGGATAAAAAGGCAGGGTTTATTGCAGGCGCTGATGTAGAAGAATTTACGCATATCAAAACCGCCGAAGAAGCCAAAGCCGTGATTGAGCTGGCGCATGGTGTATTTAATCATTTGGAAGGTTTGAATATACCCACGCTAGCATTGATTCATGGGCATTGTTTGGGTGGTGGTTTGGAGTTATCACTGGCTTGTGATTATCGGGTGGCAGAAGAAGGGGCAAGCCTTGGTTTTCCTGAAGTGATGTTGGGTATATTCCCAGGGTTTGGTGGCAGCGTGCGCTCGATTGGCTTGATGGGGGTGCAACATGCCATGACCATGATGCTTACGGGTCGCCCTGTGGCGGGTAAACGGGCAAAACGTATGGGTTTGGTAGATGCGGCAGTACCTGAACGGCAAATGAAACGTGCCGCCGTGCAAGTCATAGCTCAAGCTGGGTCAAAAAGAGTGCGTCAAACACCCGTGCTGCAAAAGATTATTAACAGCAATGTGGGGCGTAAGTTGGTGGCGATGGGTTTGCGTAACATGACGCGCAAACGGGTGAACCCCAAACACTATCCCGCACCTTTTGCCTTGATTGATATGTGGGCAAGGTTTGGGAACAACCCTAAACGTATGTTTCAAGCGGAAATTGATACGGTTTCCAAGTTGTTGGTATTGCCACAAACTCAGAATTTGGTTCGCCTGTTTTTCTTACAGGATAGACTAAAATCATTTGGTAAAGTGGCAGAAGCTAAGGTTAATCATATCCATGTGATTGGTGCGGGTGTGATGGGCGGCGATATTGCAGCATGGTGCGCGATGCAAGGCATCAAAGTCACGTTGCAAGACCAAGATATGCAGGTGATTGCCAGAGCCATCAAACGGGCAGCAGCTTTGTTTCAAAAGAAACTACGTGAGCCAAG
>JAUZQX010000023.1 GCA_030950765.1 Ghiorsea sp. | reverse complement strand
GCTAACATGGTCATGCATAAAATTAACGCCTGCAAATACAAGCACCATAGGGGCAGTAATACCCGCAATAAACCGAATCACCTGACACTGAAAGTCCACAGATTGGACCTTACCTACTGTGTATCCTGTAAAAATACGTTTCATTTGATCAGTACATCTCTCGCATATGCAACACCTTAAAGTAGTATTTCTTAGAGTATAGCTAACATGCAAGTAGAGTGCCAAAGTTATTTCAGCAAAAATGAACAACCTTAGCCATGCTCAGTATGGTATAACCATAATTAAATTATTAACATGCGCTTGTACCTTAGTTATATTGGTATTATGATTCATTATATTGATGATGAAGCAATGATTTGCGACTTGTTCAAAAATTTCATTGCACTTACAGCATACAAATCCAAAGGGTTTGCATCTGGTGACAATTACTTAAGCTACTTAGATTCCCCCAGTTTCATGCAACCTACCGCCATCATTAGTGATGTTACTATGCCTGGTATCAATGGTTATGATTTAACACTAGAAATTCGTAAAAGACACCCCTTGCAAAAAATCATTTTATGCACAGGCAACCCCGATGAACAACATCATGTTTCAGCTACAAGTCAGCTTTGCTACACACTCAATAAACCTTTTAAACCCGAAAAGTTAATTGCCATTCTAGATTCATTATCATCTTGTGAAAACGCCCGAAAAACAGGCATTAATAATCAATACTTCAAACAGTGTGAGTTTGGTATTGACCATGTTTGCCCGATGTACAAGTAAATTGAATAGTTCAACAGCCATAAAAAAAGAACTCTTACGAGTGGCTTTGTTTATTTGGTGGAAGCGGTGGGATTAATTCGGGCGTCCTGCCCTTCACCCTACGGGCGCTCTTATGAGCGTGGTAATCGGCTATCCTGCGATTACTCGAACCCATCACAAACTCTCATCCTTGACACAACCTCAAATAAAAAAAGCCACTCTTACGAGTGACTTTGTTTATTTGGTGGAAGCGGTGGGATTCGAACCCACGTCCAAAAACCATCAGCCAGAGGCTCTACATGTTTATTCCGTTAAAACAGCACCTATTGAAAGCCTAACGGACAAGGAATCAATAGGTCGTCTCGTTACTATTTAACCTTGGCAAGCACGAGTCTCCACTTCCCAAATAGCGATTCCATCTGTTTGACCCTGGATTCTCAAGCGATGGACAACTCAAGAGCAGGGTAACTTACGCAGCGTAAGCTAGTTCTACTTCGTCGTTTGCAATTATTGCAAGTTGGCCTGGGTAACGGGCGTACCTACCCGACATGCACCTAAGGGTTCAGAATCTCTGTCGAAACCATGTCGCCCCCAATGTGAACGTGGAAGTTTACAGCGCCACCAAGCATGACGCAATCACTTCGCACGATACAAACTATATAAGTGTTTGATAGTAAGCTTTCAAGCGGTTCAGGTCTGCCCATGCGCGGCGCTTGTGTTGCTGTGAACGTAATAAATAGGATGGGTGATCAATCACCAACACGGGAATACCACGGAAGTTAAACTGCCCTGCCCTTAAATCCGCAAGGGATACTTCGTTTTTAAGCAAAGTATGCGCAACTACTCTGCCCAGCATACAAATAAGTTTGGGTTGCAACATATCAAGCTGATGCACCAGCCATTGTTCACAAGCTGCAAACTCTTCAGGTTTAGGCGCACGACCATGTTGTGGACGACACTTTACACCATTCATCACATAAACATCATCTCTATCCAAACCAACAGATTTCAACATACGCGAAAACAATTGCCCTGCAGCACCAATAATAGGATCTCCTACTAAATCATCTTCTCTGCTCGGCGCATCACCGATAAACACCAAATCAGCTTGCTGGTGACCACTACCAAACACAACTTTATTTCGTGATTTAACCAAGTCGCAAGATGAACAAATTTCAACTTGCGTTTTTAATGCAGCCAAACCCTCAATCTTGCTCAAGTCAGGGGCAAACCTTGCTGCTTGCACGGGCTCTGCAACGGCAACAACAGCTTCTTGAACAGGTTTTATATACATATCTGGTTTAGGAACTTCCACAACAGGTTTGTTTTCCAAGCTTGGTTGCGTTGCGTTATCCATAAACAAAGAAATCGGCGTTTGCACACCGATTTCTTTTAAATAAACTTGTTGAAAATCTTCAACACTCATCTTTCTAATGCTTTAAAACTTGAGTGATATAATTTTTAAGACCTGGGCGTAAAGGCGAAGATATAGCAACGCTATTTCGCGCCTGAGCAACAACGGTGTTAAACATTATAGCCTCAACTCCCCAAAAGACCGTCAACGTAGGTTTTTGAGCCTAGATATACAGGAACACGCTGGTGTAATGCTTCAGGCTGCACCGCAGAAACAAGCATATCTTTACTCATGGACTTGCCACCTGCTTGCTCCACCACAAAACCCATAGGAATTGCTTCATACAACAAACGAAGTTTACCCGTAGTGTTTTTACTGTCTGCTGGGTACAAAAACACGCCACCTTTAAGCAGTGTACGATGCACATCAGCAACCATTGCACCCACATAACGCATACCAAGACCTGTATCTTTTTTCAGATTGTCCAACTTCTTGCCCATACCATCCGACCATTGGTCAGCATTGGATTCGTTCACCGAATAATAACCACCTGTTTCAGGGATACGGATATTATCATGGCTCAGTTCAAAACGTGCTGATGTTGGGTTGTATGTGAAACCATGTGTACCTGCGCCTACAGAG
>JAUZQX010000022.1 GCA_030950765.1 Ghiorsea sp. | reverse complement strand
TAACCTGCTTTATTCAATTTGATAATACCTGCAACTGATGCCGCGGAAGCTGGTTCGCAGAACACGCCTTCAAGGCTTGCTAGCATATCATAGGCTTGCAAGATTTCTTTATCGGTCACTGCATCAATCACACCACCCGATTCATCGCGCGCATCTTCTGCTTGCTGCCATGATGCGGGTTTACCAATGCGAATCGCTGTAGCAATGGTTTCAGGGTTTTCAACTGGCGCACCATTTACGATAGGTGCAGCACCTGCGGCTTGGAAACCAAGCATTTTAGGCAATGATTTAGAAATACGTTTTTCTTTGTATTCTTTATAACCTTTCCAATATGCGGTGATATTACCTGCATTACCCACGGGAAGCGCATGAAAATCAGGGGCAAAACCAAGCTCATCAATGATTTCAAATGCACCTGTTTTTTGCCCTTCAATACGATAAGGATTCACAGAGTTGACCAAAGAAATCGAACCGTCGGCAGAAATATCACGTACGATTTGCAAAGCTTCATCAAAATTGCCTTTGATTTGAATGACTTTCGCGCCATAACGCATCCCTTGACTCATTTTACCCAAAGCAATTTTGCCATCAGGGATTAACACATACGCTTCCATACCTGAGTTCGCTGCATAAGCTGCTGCAGAGGCTGAGGTATTACCCGTAGATGCACAGATAATTTTGCGTGAACCTGCATTATAAGCTTGGGTGACTGCCATGGTCATACCACGGTCTTTGAATGAACCCGTGGGATTCAAACCTTCAAATTTAAGGTAAATATTTAGTTCTGGATTGATAGCATTACGCAGGTTCAATGACTCATGAAGCGGTGTATTGCCTTCATAAAGTGTAATAACTGCATCATCCTTGGCGATTGGTAAAAACGCGCGGTAACGATCGATGATTCCTTGGTAATGTGGCATGAAATAATCCTTAATCCATCAATAAAGTGTGCTCAATTATGCTACCAAATATGGCAACAGCAAGCTTTGCTATGATTGTGCTTTGGGATAACCAACAGATGTGCTTTCGTGAAGTGGTCTATCTGACGCAAAAGCATCCATGTTTAGGCTGGGTTGCACGCCACATATCCAATCCGCCATGACCTTGGCTGTAACCGGCGCAAGCGCCACACCATTGCGATAATGCCCTGTTGCCACCCATAAACCTTTCTTAGATGGCACTTCACCTAGGAAAGGCAAGCCATCTGGACTGCCTGGCCTGAAACCCATCCATTGCTGCTCAACTTCTGCATCTTTCAAACCTGGAATTAGCCTTTGTGTTGCCGCTAATAGTTCGCTCAGTGCTTCAACCGTATTACTGCGTTCAAAACCTACATTTTCCATGGTAGCACCAATCAATATTCTGCCATCTTTGCGCGGGACAAAGTAGGCATCATCATGTTTAACAATATGTTTTAAGGTGTTGGGCTTGGTTTTGAGCAATACGATTTGCCCTTTGACAGGTTGAACAGGTAACTTAAAACCACTTTGTTCGGCAAGGTTTGCACTCCAACTGCCTGCGGCAAGCAATACGGCATCTGCATCATACGTTTTATCTTGTTTTGCTTTTACACCACACACATGGCCTTGACCATCTGCGATAAGACGTATGACTTCACTTTGCTCCACCACATCTACCCCAAGCTTGTATAAGTATAATAACACTGCACTTAGCAACTCAGGATTACGCACTTGATGAACATTTGACCATAACAAGGCTTCTTCAACATCGGCTGATAATGTTGGTTCTTTTTCTACTGCTTGAGCAGCCGTTAACCGCTGCATATCCCAACCAAACTTATCTGACCACACTTGTGCAGCTTCTTGATGTTTAACTTTATCATCTGCAAAACAAGGAATAAGCAATCCGCTTTTTATGCGCTGAATATCATGCCCTATTTCGCTTTCCAATTCAGTCTGTAGTTCAGGGTATAAATCAAGACTGGCGTTCACCAGGTCCGTAAAACTATCAGGGTATAACCATGGGTGGATGGGGCACAAAATACCTGCACCAGCCCAAGAAGACTCTTGTGCAACTTTACCTTTCTCCAGCACAGTAACATCCACGCCCTGCTGTTTTAAACGCAAAGCCGTCAGTAAACCAATGATACCTGCACCAATGACAACAACTTTCATCACTTAACCCGTTAAACCCGATATATCTTGTGCTGAAAAATCGGGGTATATGGCATCTGTAAAATAAAGCCCATGTGCTGGAGCGGTTTGTGCCGCAACACACCTGTTTTTTCCATCCAATAATTCTTGCATATATTCAGGTTGCCAGCGACCAATACCCACAGCAACCAATGAACCTACAATATTTCGTACCATATGGTATAAAAAGGCATCTGCTGCCACATCAATGGTGAAAAAATGATCTTCTTGTTTGACTTGAAGTACCTTCAAATTTCGCTCTGGCGCATTCGCCTGACAACCTGATGCTCGAAATGTAGTGAAATCATGTTTACCCACCAAGATGGACGCTGCTTGGTTCATCTTATCCACATCCAAGGGCTGAAACACCCACCATGCTTGTTTACCATACAAAGCTGAACTCACCGTACGATTCCAAATCTTGTATTGATAACGGCGTTCAAAACAATCAAACCGTGCATGAAATTCATCAGTCACAGCTTTAATACCATGCACCAATACGCCCGCAGCCCTTAAATGAAAGTTCAAACCTTTGATATACGCATGGGGTGACTTTTCCCACATCGTTTGCTTTACGTCTGCATGAATGAGCATATGCGTTGCGTGTACACCTGTATCCGTGCGCCCTGCGGCAGCAAAACTTGGCATTGCGTTTTTACCCTCAAGCTTTTCCATGGCATTCTCCATGGCTTCTTGCACCGTATAGGCATTATCCTGCCGCTGCCATCCATGAAACTTGGCACCATCATATTCAATCACCATCGCCAAACGTTGTTGCTTAATCATCACAATACCCAAAGCCCAAACAAGGCGAGAACAGCCAATGCTCCAAAACCTATATCAGATGCATGCAGCTTTGATACAGCCTGATCAATCATAAATAATTGTTCAACTTCTTCATCCCATTTTTTCCATAAAAACTGGGCTTCATGACGCGATCTACTTAAAGTAGAGGATATACTTTCAAACAACATATCAGGTAAAGAAAGCCACTTATGTTCCAAATTTTGCCAGCGCAAACGCTGTCTAGTCAGCTCTTGTGGAATCATCGTGCGCAAACGCATCAAAAGCATTAGGCTGGGTGTTAATGCCCTATTCAACTTTGGTTTTCCTTGCAGCCAAAATAAACATTGTTTCATTTGAATCGTATTCATCACCAGCAATGCCGTGAAAAACATACATGCCAAGTTAAGACTAAGCGTGACTGACTGTTTTAACCCCTCAATACTCACAGGCAAACCCATAAGGTAGGTGCCAGGTGTAAATACGCTGTGTAATAAAATAATTGGCATGAATAACCACATCAGTAAACGAAAACTTCGTGAAATGATCGTAAAACTTTTCGTTTGCACATACAACAGTACAACTGTGAACAATGTGAATATTAGCAATATGCTATTGTCCACAGTCAGTGTAGCAAACAAAAACCAGGTGAATGCGAAGAAAAACCTACAATACACTTATTTTTTTGGTTCATCCTCATCAAGCAAACCTTTCAGATCACTCATTAAACCATCCAACTCAGTTGTTTCGTCCTTATTTATTGCCGTATCTCCATTTTGTAATGATTCAATACTTCTTTCAATATCCTTCAGTTCACCTGTAGCACTGAACTCATCTTCCATTGGATCAGATGAAGCATTCATTACCAAAGTTTCTTCACTGAGCGCATCATCAATACTATCCAAATGAGCTTCACTTGTATCTTTCACTGCATCTTGCTGTAAATTATTTTGTGTATTATCCAAAATAACAGTTGCATCAAAATTATCCGATGCAGATTTTGATGCTGTTGAAATTTCCTCAGCATCATCATCCATATTAATTTCTTCTAAATCAAAGTCATCCAAGTCCAACTCGGTTGAAGCTTCTATACTGCCTGCTTCATCAACATCAATAAGTAAGTCATCACCAATCATACCCAAACCATCTAAATCAATATCAACTTCAGATGTTAACTCTTCCTCAATAGCTTTCACTTCGTTAAGCGCACTGTCAGCATCATCACTAAAGCCCGATAAATCTAACGATATACTATCCAAATCATCAAGAAGCTCTTCATCATCTGCTTGTTTAGCAGGCTCATCCAAAGCCAGCGCATCTGTATCAAACCCTTGCACTTCATCAATATCATCATTGGATATATCTGCTGCCAAGTTATCTTCTTCGGCATCGCTTAATAACTCACTCGCCGCCGCGAATGGGTCGTCCACGCCTTCAGGGATATCAACAACTGCAGCTTTTGCATCTTCTGCAGCTTGTGCAATTGCTTGATCCACCTGTCTATCATTAATAGCATGATTAAGATCAACTTTCGAATCACTCGAGGCAACTACCATAGTCTCATCTGTGATTTGCACAGCGGATGTACCCTCTAAATCCTCACCTTCTGGCTCAATAATACTTAATGCTTCTTCCGAACTTTCAGTCTCATCAAAATCAATACCAAGGTTTTCAAGTTCTATACTTTGATCAAAATCCCCAGTGTTATTTTTTTCTTCAGTCAGGTCATTTGCACCCATTTCACTAAAATCAAAGTCAATTTCAGCATCACTTTCAACTTCTGGCGTAGCACTATCTTCTGCAGAGTCACTTAAAAAGTCACCAAAATCTACAGCACCAGTATCCAATGCTTCATCTTCCATAACATCAGCTGAAACACTTGTTTTATCATCGAGTTTATTCAAATCAATATTTGTGTCTGTATCGGCGGCATCCATATTTAAGTCGCCAAAGTCCAACTCACCTGTATCCAATGCTTCAATACCCATCGCATCTTCTAGGGCAACATCATCTAAATCTATTTCAGTCTTAGCATCGCTATCTTCAGCGATGTCCAACGCTCCAAAATCCAATTCACCAGTATCTAATGCTTCGATACCCATCGCATCGGCTAAAGATACATCAGCTAGAGCATCATCATCTGAAACAGAGTTGTCTTTAACTTCGTTATCATCTGATATCTCGAGCGCCCCAAAATCCAAATCGCCTGTATTCAGCGCTTTCGCATCATCCATGACATCGTCATCGCCCAAATTTATCGACTCAATTCCAATATCGTCCATGTTTACATCTGTATTTGAATCGGTTTCTCCAAAATCAATGCCTGCAAAATCAATAGCATCATCAGCTTGCAGAATAGGATCTTCTTCAACTTCGCCAAAGTCCATTTTTCCTGTATCAAGGAGCTCTGGCTCCATCACATCTGCAGGCATGGCTTCTTCAGAAACATCTGCAGAAGTATCTAAACTATCATCTGCATCAAAATTAATTTCGCCAAAGTCTACAATACCAGTGTCTTCACCAGTAAAAGCATCATCTTTCAGCGCTGATATTTCGGATGCTTGATCATCACCATCAACACTTTCTTCTACAGCATTTGAAGCAGCATCACTTTCTACAGCATCAACAGAGGCATCTGACAATAAACCTTCAAAGGTTACTAGAGCGGCACCAGCCAACACACTTTTGGCAATGTTACTGGCTTTCCCTTCACCATCAGCATCCCCTCGAATACGAAGAACTTGAATCAACTTCGCATGTGCCGCGGGGTCTTGGTTATCCAACTTCAACGCCATACGCACTTGTCTTTCAGCTTCATCTTCCATGCCATAACGCAAGTAAACATCAGCCTCTTCAAGGTAATTCACACTAGGATCAGGCGTCTCATCCACATCTGAATCAAAGGCTTCCATTTCGCCTGTTTCATCATCTGTAAAGTCAGGAATTTCTTCAAGTGAGTCATCATCGTTATTTTCAGTTTCTAGCGAAGTTGAATCATCAGGCAAATCAGATGGCATTTCAAAATCATCAACGTCCACCAATTTGCTAACATCTTCATCTTCTAACGTTTCGTCTGCAGGCACAGATTCTTCGATGACATCATCTACTTCATCAAACACATTTTCTTTTGTTTCAGCCTGTTCCGCAGGGTGTTTAGGTTCGCGGCGAAGTAACATAACCACTGCCCCAATCAGACCAAGAATCAATACACCAAGCCCTGCAAGTGCATACATTAACCAGCCCGCAGTGCCTTGTTCACCCTTAACTTTAGCTTGCTCCAACTGACCTTTTAAGCGCGATATTACAATTTCCAACCGTTTGTTTTGCGCATCTAAAGCTGCAGCATCCACACTTACTGTTGTTTGATTGGCTTTTTTCTCAGCTTCAAGCAAACGCTTTTCTAATGCCGACATTTTATTTTGCAGGGTTTCAAGCTCGCCATCTTTTTGCGCAATTGTTTGCTCAGCTGCCATCAATTTTGCAGATTGCTGCTGGTCTTTATTATTCGCTTGCGGCTTAACTTCTTCTGCTTGCAGTGGTTTTTTTGCTACCTCAGGTACAAGCATTGGAGCACTTGCTACACCAGAAGCCTGTTGCCCAATCCGAACCCGACGCGTGTAGCGATGTTTCTGTGCATCAGCAACCGCAGCATACTTGGGTTGTTTGGTCATATTTTTCCAAATTTTATTTTGTTCGCCAATCACTTGCTTAGCATGTGCTACCGAAACTTGCCTTACTTCTTCTGCAGCAGGTACATCCAAATAAGACCCCGCTTTGATAAGGTTAATATTACCCTTACCAAATTTACCTTTGTTTTTCTCAAACAAAGCAACCATCACTTGCTGATTGGTAAAAGTATCATCCAGACGTAAGCGCTGGGCAACAATTGTAATCGTATCACCATAAACCATAGGTCCATAACGTGAGGTGCGCGCCCAATCTGAATATGGCTTAAATCCGTTTTCCGCAACCTGTACTGCTTGTGCATCTTCAACAGGCTCTACAAATGCAGACTTACCACCTTGAGGAACTTTTGTAATAAAGGCATCCGAAGTTTCAGGCTGAACTGTTGCTGCATTTACAGGTGCTGCAACCACTTTGGACGGCGCATTCTCCTGCATCATTTCAAGGGGTGCAGACTCAAGAAAAATAGGTAGTTTCTTATAATGTGTTGAACGACCATATCGCACTTTAAGCACAAGGTTAAAAAATGCTGTATCAATAGCTGCTTCGGAGCTTAGTTTTACCCGCGCACCACGTTCGTCTTTAATAATATCAGTCCGAATCTGATTGATAACTTGGTCACGGTATACTTCAAGAATCCTATAATCGGACTGGGAGCCCAATTCAACAGAAATTTGGGAAAGCGTTTCCTTGCCATCCAAACGAAGCGGAACCTCGGCGTAAAAGGTTTCACCAATGTGGCTTGCCACATCAATTCGCTCAAATGATACTGCTCCCACACTTTGTATGCTGAATAAAAACACCAATACAAAACTTGAAAAAACATGCATAGCTCGCTGAAGCATGCCTGCCTCCTATTTTTCAAATTAACGAAACAAGAGACTCCTCATTATTTCGTTAACGAATTAAAATTTCTGCTATCTGCACAGCATTTAGAGCCGCGCCTTTACGCACATTATCGGCTACGACCCATAAGTGCAAGGAATTTCTGAAAGAATTGTCATTTCGAATACGGCTAACCCACACAGGATTTGTACCCGCAGCTTCCGATGGCATCGCATAATCTTCAGTCGCAGGATCATCAACAACACATATACCATCAGTATCTGCAAGCAATTCACGCGCTCTATCTGCATCCATATCAGAAACAAAAGTCACATTTACCGCTTCGGAATGACCGTAAAACACAGGAACCCGCACCGCAGTTGCTGTCACAGCAATATCCGCTTCCATAATTTTACGTGTTTCATCCATCATTTTCCGTTCTTCTTTGGTATAGCCGTCTTCCATGAAAACGTCAATCTGCGGTATGACATTAAATGCAATACGTGCCGGGAAAACATCAACCTCGACTTCTTGACCTTGCAACAATGCAGCTGTTTGTTTTGCTAGCTCATCCATTGCCACACCACCAGCACCCGACACCGCCTGGTAGGTGGATACATTCACCCGCTCAATCGGCACAGCATCATGCAAAGGTTTGAGTGCTACCACCATTTGAATAGTAGAGCAGTTCGGATTGGCAATAATGCGGTTATAACGCGCCATTTCCAGAGCATGCGGATTGACTTCAGGCACAACCAAAGCAATGTCTTCATCCATGCGCCATGCGCTGGAGTTATCCACCACATAACAACCTGCCTCAGCAAACTTCGGTGCATACTCTTTCGATGTGTCACCGCCTGCTGAAAACAAGGCAATATCAACCCCCTCAGGGTCAAATGTTGCCAAATCTTGCACCACTACATCCTTGCCCGCAAAGCTCACTTTTGAACCTGCGCTACGGCTAGATGCCACTGGAATCAACTTTGATATTGGAAACTTACGCTCAGCTAAAATCTCCAGCATGGTTTGCCCTACAGCGCCCGTTGCCCCAATGACAGCAATCACATAACCATCTTCTTTTTCAGGCAAGAATCTTTCCATGTTTGTCTCTGCATTCATTGCTGTATCTAAGCTACTCATGCTAATTTCTCCAACGCCACGCACACCGCATCACCCATTGCTGAACACGATACTGGTGATTGGCCATCTGCTAAATCTACTGTGCGCACACCGGCATCCAAGGTGTTCTCCACTGCTTGCTCCACCTTCTCTGCCAAATCCACACGATTCAGCGAGAAACGCAGCATCATGGCAACCGAAAGAATCGTAGCCAAAGGATTGGCTTTATCTTGCCCTGCAATGTCTGGTGCAGAGCCATGAATGGGTTCATACATGGCAAACTCTTCACCGATTGAAGCAGAAGGTAACATACCAATAGAACCTGTGAGCATGGATGCTTCATCGGATAAAATATCACCAAACAAATTGCCTGTAACAATCACATCAAATTGTTTGGGGTTACGAATCAACTGCATGGCTGCGTTATCCACATACATGTGCGACAACTCTACATCCGAGTATTCATCTTGATGTACTTCAGTGACAATTTCACGCCATAGTTCGGATACTTCCAATACATTGGCTTTTTCAACACTGCATACTTTGTTCGAGCGCAAACGCGCAGCTTCAAATGCCTTTCGCGCAATACGGCGCACTTCGGATTCACAGTAACGCATGGTATTAAAACCACTACGCTCACCCTTGTATTCTTCAAAACCACGTGGCTGCCCAAAATAAATGCCCGATACCAACTCTCGCACCACCAAAATATCAACACCCTGTACCACCTCTGGTTTTAAGGTTGAAGCTTCCAACAATTGGTCAAACACTTTCGTTGGCCGGTAATTGGCATACAAACCCAAATCTTCACGAATACGCAGCAAACCCGCCTCAGGGCGCAAAGGTTTATCCAAAGCTTCCCATTGCGGACCACCCACAGCACCCAGCAACACAGCATCAGATTTTTTCACCAAAGCTTGCGTAGACTTAGGGTAAGGGTCTTGTTCTGCATCATAAGCGGCACCACCAATGGTCGCCTCTTGCCAGGTAACATTCAAATCAAACTTTTTGTTCAACACTTCCAAAACTTTCAGTGCTTCACTGACAATTTCCGAACCAATACCATCACCCGGTAACACAGCAATTTTTAATGACATGATTTTACCACCTTATCGACACACAACGACTTGCATGAACTTTATTCTATAGCCTAAAATTGGTCGCGCATCTTATGGTGAATGACCATGAAGCGCAAATATTAGACATCAAACTTGATTGAAACCGCTTATGGCGTACCATCGCATTTTTACATGATTACGTTCTGTACGAAAAAACAACGAAAAGGGGCAGGTTTTATCATGGATGCAAATGCAGTAACCCAAGCCATACGTGATGGAAAATCCATTGCAGGTCAAAACTTATCCGGTTTAAACTTGGATAATATTGATTTCTCGGGTGCCGACCTTACAGGGTGCAACTTCAACAAAACAAGCCTAAAAAATGCAAATTTAAGCAAAACAAAACTTATCAATTGCGACTTGCGGCTTGCTGATTTAAGCAGAGCAAACCTATTTCACGCTGATTTAACAGGCTCCAAACTGCGCCGTGCCAATTTAACAGGCAGCATTCGTATTGGTTGCACGGTTAAAGCCTCTGCGCTTAAAGGCGCATATATTGCTGGTGAAGTCGCCTACCTTGAGGATTAAATAATGAGTTTTAACAATGTTCATGCCATGCCTGGCGCGTTCCCATTACACCAAGACAAAAACTATATCTCAGAAAGCGAATGGGTGATTTGGAAGCTATTATGCCGTCCCCTCACCAGCTTACCTGAAAACACACCCGAAGAACTATCTGAAGCTACAGGTGGGCAAATCAGTGTCGAGCGTTGCGATGAATTGATTCGCATTGCCCATATTGCAACCCTATCAGGCTTAGGCACATGGATTGCCCGCCTTTTGGCTGAAACCGATTATAGTGTACACGATGTCTGTGACAAACCCGCCGCCGTTTTACTTGATGGAATCAATAAACGGCTTGGTTATTCACTATGCAATGATGCTACCGTTCGCGCCTTTGAACAATTGCAGCTACAATGGCGTGGTGAAGAAAAACAACATTTAGAAAAATCAGGGCAAGCGGAGTAAGCAAAAGTGAAAGAACGCATTCTTATTACGGGTGGTGCAGGTTTTATTGGTTCTAACCTTGCTGCCGCATTATTAAAACGTGCCAATACAGATGTCGTTATTGCCGATGATTTTTCATCCGGTGACTGGCGGAATTTGATTGATGTTGATACAGAAGTCCGGGCAGTATTTTGCGATGATACACAACTGCTCCAAGATATTGCCAGCGGGCACTTTTCAGCAGTTTATCATGAAGCTGCCATCACAGACACCACTGTGATGAACCAAAAACTGATGATGAATGTTAATACCGATGCTTTTGCAGCTATTTTAGAAGCATCTGCCAAAAGCGGCACACGTGTGATTTATGCCTCATCCGCAGGTACATACGGCAATTCCCCTGCCCCCAATGCCATAGGCTCAGGCGAAGAACCTGAAAACATCTATGGTTTCTCCAAACTTGCAATGGATAGGATTGCTGCACGTTGGTACGATAAACACAGTGCGCCTATTATCGGCTTGCGTTATTTCAATGTTTACGGCCCTGGCGAACATCATAAAAACGAAAGAGAAGGCACTAAAACAGCATCCATGATGTTGCAATGGTATCAAAGCATTCAAGCGGGCAAACCCATTAAGTTATTCGAGTTTGGCGAACAGCGTCGTGATTTTGTGTATATTGGCGATGTGATTGGTGCCAACCTTGCAGCTCTTGAATCACCACGTTCAGGTGTATGTAATGTTGGTTCAGGCAAAGCTCGTTCTTATAATGATATTGTCAGCAACTTGAATCGTATTCTTAATATTGACCACCCTATCGAATACATCCATAATCCATACCCCTTTTTCCAAGATCATACAGAAGCAGATTTAAGCGACACTTTATCTCTGTTAAACTGGAAACCCCAATGGAGCTTAGAACAAGGCATGGATGATTATATCCGTTTACTTGAGCTTGATCACCGTGGACCAGTAGAAACAGCATGAAACTATTCATTACTATCATGATGTGCGCACTTTTGTCTACGGCTTGCATCAAACAAAAAATTCATCAAGGTAATGTGATTGACCCTGATAGCATTTGGATTATCCAAGAAGGTGACACCCGTTTTGCCATTGAACAAGAAATGGGTACACCTATGGTTAAAGATAGCGCCCACCCTGAACGCGCGCTGTATATCGAAGAGTTTTACGATGAAGAAACAGGCGAACAATACACACGCGGTGTTGAAGTCATTTATGATGATGCTTGGCGCGCCACAAGTATTCGTCGCTTTGGCTTTGAATAAAACATGCAATTAAGCAGAAAAAAGATACCTGGGCAACGCTCCAATATCACACTGCTGATTACCAGTTTTTGGGCTGTGCTTGGTTTATTCACACTTATTGTGGGACATTTAACTATGGTATTTTTCATCTATGGTCAAATCGAAAACATGGATGCCTTAGCCGAGCTTGCCCAATTCATGCCTATGCTTGAAAAAACACACCTCTACATCCTTGCTGGCCTCGCCCTTGCTTTGGATGTTTGGATTATAATTAGCCACAAAAAGCAACGTGAGTACAAAATAAAACGCTAGGAAGCAAAACCACCCATGAAATGGACATTATCCAATAAAATCACTGCTATGCGCATCGTTCTTGTACCTGTATTTGTACTTGCCTTTTATTTACCCACGCCACTTTCTTATTATGCATCAGGTCTTATTTTTGCCATTGCAGGCTGGTCGGATTGGTTTGATGGCTATTTGGCGCGCACCCGTGGCGAAGAAACTGCTTTTGGTCGTTTTTTAGATCCTGTTGCCGATAAATTATTAGTGACTGTTGCACTTGTTTTGCTGGTAGAAGCTGGTTTTGTATCAACCATACTGGTGCTTATCATCATCAGCCGCGAAATTATTATTGGTGCATTACGCGAATGGTTGGCAGAGCGCGCCGTGGTGGTACATGTTTCACAAATGGGCAAATGGAAAACCTTGACCCAAATGTTTGCCATCGAAGGTTTATTATTACATGAAGATTTCTTTGGTTTCCCAATGCATGAAGCTGGCACTGCATTTTTATGGCTGGCTACTGTGCTCAGCGTATGGTCAGGTTATGAGTATTTAAAAGGTGCATTACCTGAATTTCGCAAAGGCTCTTAAACCTTAAATTCTCGCCAGCAACAAAGTTTCCAACTCATCATGGGTGAGTACAATCGGATTAGTGGCATAACTACCCCCGCTGATATTGGCAACAATACGCTGCACATCATCCTTTATAACACCAAACTCTGACAATTTCGGCATCTGCAAATGTTGCTGCCATATTTCTAACATACCCAGCAACATTTTCAGTGCGTCTGCCTCATCCAAATTCATCTCTGGTGCAAACAAACGCCCTACTTTGGCATACTTGGTCAAGGCTGGATTGTATTCATCTCGGGTTAACATCGCCTGAATGTTGATACGTGTAGCCTCAAACAATAATGAACCACAGACCACACCATGCGGAATGGGAAAGAATGCACCCAATGGTGAAGCCAAACCATGCACCGAACCCAGCCCAGCATTGGCAAGGGTTAAGCCTGAAATCGATGAAGCATACAACATATCGCCTCTAGCCAACATATCATCACCATTTTCATAAGCTGCGGGCAATGCCGTTACAATCTTTTCAAGCGCAGACCATGCCAAAGCATCGGTGATGGGGCTTGCTTCAATCGACACATAACTCTCCAGTAACTGGGTAAACGCATCCATACCACACGCAGCGGTGACTTCTTTGCTACACGTCATGGTTAATTCAGGGTCAAGCACAATATGCTTGGCAACTAGGGATGCATGGCGAAATGATTTTTTATAACCTTCATGCCCTATCACCGATAACACTGCATTTTTACTCGTTTCCCCACCTGTTCCCGCCGTTGTTGGTACAGCAATCAATGGTGTAGTTGGCTGCTTGAAAGTTTTGCCCTTACCCACACCTTCCAAATAATCCATAACCGAATGCCCACAAGGTAACAAACCTGCCACAGCTTTGGCAGCATCCACAGCACTACCACCACCAATGGCAAGCACCACATCAGGCTCAAAATTTTGATATGTTTTCACCCAGGCATCCACCATCTGCGGTGAAGGTTCACCCACTACTTTTTCTCGGTTTACTTCAAGCTTTTCTTCCAATTCAGATAAAAGGTTTAGGCATAATTCTGAATCATCAAAAGACTTGCCACCCGTAATCAACAATACTTTATTGCCATAGGTTTGAATGATGGCGGTAAGTGTACTTCTCTTGCCTACACCAAAATGGATATGCGGTGTGGCTGCGAAATCAAACGGAATTAACATATTCAAACCTTTGAAACATTTGGTTTTGGGCTGTATCCAAATACGAAGATATAAGGGTTAAAACTTGCGCTCTGGGCAAATCTACATCCACTAAACCTGATATTTTTGAACCACCCAACAACGTAAAGTGTGTGGTTAAAAACAACGCATCCACACAGTCATCTTTGAGCATGGTTGCGTGAACTTGAGGACCCGCAATCAAATAGGCACTGCGATAATTCAAATCAAGCAAGGACTGACGCACAAAAGCACCTGTCACCTGCTCGGCTTGCAGCACCTGCACACCAACTTGCTCAAGTTGTTTGATTTTTTGCCCATCTTTTGAAGCAGTCAACACAATCACTTTGCGCTCTTGCACCTTTGCCAAAGCAGCCAGCGGAATATCCAAAGAGTTGGATAACACCATCACATCAGGCTGCGCCTTTAAGGCCTGCTTCTCTCGCCAAGTTTTAATATCTGCATATTTTTCACCTGAGCCCACAGGTAACAAATCTTGCGCTTTGCCTTCTGCCAGCTGCCTAAAATACCGCGCCGAAGTGAGCATCACATCAGCCTGCCCTGCCAACTCTTGATACAAACGCCAGTCTCTACCGTTGGCAATCGCAGTGGGCACTTCATAGTCACCCAAATCAGCATTGTACAAGGCAATACGCCCATCCAAACTACTGATATAGTTGGCATATATAAAAACATCACCCGCTTTGGCTTGCTGATGCAAGTTCAAATCAAGATAAAGCCCCTCTAAAGCACAGCTATCACCACTTGCAGGGTAAAGTTGTGTTAACATCTTCTCAAACAAACTACTGCAACAGGATTAATGTTGCGCACGTTTATACAGCCAAGTCACAATGCCCAAGGTCAATAAAAACACCATCATCTGCATACCACTAGGCTGCGAGTCATAACCCATCAATACATGCAGTATTTCACCCATCAAACTTTCATCCGACAAAATAAATGAGCTATCCCAAAGTGTATCAATAATCGGTGGAATCATATCCACCAGCACCAAATTACTTGCCGCTTGAGAAGCCATGCCTGCAGCAAGTAAAATTAACAACGCGCCCATCACACTAAACACATGTTTCATCGGAATGCGAATCAACCCTTGATATAACACAACACCTAATGTTGCCCCAGCCGCCAAACCCATCATTCCACCCATCAGCATCGCTTGTGCATCATCTTCCATTTGCGCCGCACCAAACAAGAAAAACACAGCTTCCCCACCTTCGCGCATCACTGCCGCCAAAGATACAAGCATCAACGAAACCATAGGCAACTCACCTTCAGCCACCGAAGTCCCCGCTTGTTTAAGGCGCTGACTCATATTTCGCCCATGTTTGCTCATCCATACTACAGTCCACGCGAGTAACACAGAGGCAAAACCCAGAACAACGGCATTAAATACAAACTCACCTGCCCCATCCATAGCATTTTCGACTTCTTCCATAAACAATGCAAACATAAATGCACCAAGCAATCCAAGCCCAGCACCTGCAATAATCCATTTCTTACAGCCCACCACACCTTTGGTTGCCGCAAATAACAACCCCAAGATGATGGACATCTCCAACACTTCCCTAAATACAATAATTAAAGCTGATAACATTTAAGATTCTCCTGCTTTGCACGTTGCACAAAGCCCAAATAATAATAATTGATGCCCTTGAATCTTAAAACCGCGTTCTTCTGCCACTTTATCCTGCAAGGCTTCGATTTCAGGATTACAAAATTCTTCAATGCTTCCGCAATCGGTACACACCAAATGGTCATGATGTTCCTTGTCTGCACGTTCATAGCGCTTTTTATCCGCAAGCTGAATCGTCTCAACCAAACCTTGCTCAGCCAATGCTGCCAAGCCACGATACACCGTAGCAATACCAATACTAATGCCTTCTTCTTTCAAAGCATAGGCAAC
>JAUZQX010000021.1 GCA_030950765.1 Ghiorsea sp. | reverse complement strand
GCGCTATATCAGCCTGTGATTGACCCAGTTCCAAGCTCACTTGGATCAAACTTCGTTCTTCATTGTTTAAATGTGTGTAATGTTTTCCCATGGCAGCAATTTAACCTCAATCGCTGTTGCACTTGTACTTTGAGTCCGCCCGGGGTAAACGCATGAAAACACTTTATTTATTCATTGACGAAGGTGGGAACTTCGATTTTTCACGAAATGGAACTGCATACTTTATGCTAACCTGCCTTATCGAAGAGCGTCCTTTTCCAAGCTATGATAAATTACGGGCACTCCGCTATGACTTACTGGAACATGGTATCAATATTGAATATTTTCATGCCACCGAAGATAAACAAGCTGTACGAGATAAAGTGTTTTCAATCATTCGCGAAAGCTTAGAGCATGTAAAAGTATGCTCGATGGTTGCACAAAAAAACAAAACACACTCCAGTTTACAAGAGGAGGGAAAGTTTTATACACACTTGTTTCATATGCTTATGAAATGGGTGGTCAAAAAGCATGTTCATGGCAAGGGCTATGAGCGAGTTATTGTATTTACAGACACTATGCCTATATCAAAAAAGAAGCGTGCTATGGAAAAAGGGGTTAAGTCTGTTCTAAAGTCACTTCTTAATGAGGGCATTACTTATCAAATTTACCATCATCAATCCAAATCCAATTTCAACTTACAAGTGGTGGACTATTGCAACTGGGCAATTTATAGAAAGTGGTCTAAAGGCGATGTGCGTTCTTATAATATAATCAAGTCATGTATTGATGCAGAGTGGGATGTATATCGAAACGGAAAAGAAACACATTACTAAAACAGTAAAAACGACCACCCCTGCTATCCTCCGAAAAGGAAGAGCTCCATGAGCTCTTATCACAAGGGTGGAACCTTTTAACTGATGACAGACCCTGCTACGCCGAGTTCTTTAAGCTCATAGCCAACCGATGGAAGGGAGCACTTAAAGCACGTATCAGGAATTACCTGCCTGTACGCAAAGTATAGAGGCCACCTCTACAACAGCAAGTAAAAAAATGCACGGTACAACATATTATATCGCAAATCGCTGCAAAATTATGGCATAAAATCGCTCTTTTGTTATGGTGTCGCTCAATATATTTATAGACACACTGAGGAGCGCGCCTTGAGTAACACAACAAGCAATACATTTGATGCAAAAAACACACTAAACGTTGATGGTAAGGCTTACACCTATTACAAACTTGATGCCGCAGGGGATACTTCTCACCTTCCCTTTTCCCTAAAAGTTCTTTTGGAAAACCTATTGCGCCGTGAAGATGGTGTAAACGTGACTCGCGAAGATATTTTGGCGTTGGTGAATCGCAAAGCAGATGAAGAACCGCGTGAAATTGCTTATATGCCAGCCCGCGTATTGATGCAGGATTTCACAGGTGTACCTGCTGTTGTGGATTTGGCAGCTATGCGTGATGCCATGGCGGACTTGGGCGGCGACCCATCCAAGATTAACCCGTTAGCACCTGCAGAACTTGTGATTGACCACTCTGTGCAGGTGGACAACTTTGCATCCAATGATGCAGTAGAATTAAACACTGCCATTGAATATGTACGCAATAAAGAGCGCTATAAGTTCCTTAAATGGGGGCAAAATGCGTTTGAAACCTTTAAAGTAGTGCCTCCAGGTACAGGTATTGTACATCAGGTTAACCTTGAAAACTTAGCGCGCACTGTGTTTGTTAACGATAAGAACATGGCTTATCCCGACACTTTGATTGGCACAGACTCACACACCACTATGATTAATGGTTTGGGCATTTTGGGCTGGGGCGTGGGCGGCATTGAAGCGGAAGCGGCTATGCTTGGGCAGCCTGTATCTATGCTTGTGCCTAAAGTGGTTGGTTTTGAACTCACTGGGCAATTGCCTGAAGGCGCATTGGCTACCGACTTGGTGCTTACCATTGTGCAAATGTTACGTAAGCTTGGTGTGGTCGGTAAATTTGTTGAATTCTACGGTGAAGGTTTGGATTCTTTACCACTTGCAGACCGTGCAACCATCGCCAACATGGCACCTGAATACGGTGCAACATGCGGCATCTTCCCCGTTGATGATGAAACATTGAACTACTTAGCACTTACAGGTCGTGGTGATAACAACGCTTTGGTCAAAGCTTATTACCAAACCCAAGGTATGTTCCGTGAAGGCGGCGAAAACAAAGCTGTATATGATGAAACGATTAGTCTTGATATGAGCACGGTTGTACCATCCATTTCTGGACCCAAACGCCCACAAGACCGCATCGCCTTAACCGATGCCAAGACTGCATTTGAAAAAGATGTGGAGACCATAAAATCCGAAGCTGGTCTAAATCCAAAACCCATCAACACCACCATAAGCGGCAAAGAAGTGACCATTGAAGATGGCGCGGTCGTCATTGCTGCGATTACATCATGCACCAACACATCCAACCCAACCGTGATGCTTGGCGCAGGGCTTGTGGCGAAAAAAGCAGAAGCACTTGGTTTAACCGCTGCTCCTTGGGTGAAAACATCACTGGGCCCTGGCTCATTGGTAGTGACTGAATACTTAGAAAAATCCAACTTG
>JAUZQX010000020.1 GCA_030950765.1 Ghiorsea sp. | reverse complement strand
ACTGATTTAGCCTCTGCTGAATCATCACTCTCACCAAAAAAACCATACGCTGCAGGGTTCCAATATGTTGCATCCACACCGTTTGTAGAAGCAACGTTTGACCCACCCATACCCAACGCACGCACCGTAGAGGAACGGAATTCAGTTGCTGAAACCACGGTGGAAGCCAGCATTGAAGATGCAACAGCCATATATATCAAACCTTTATTTTTCATAAACACTCCATTATTAAACTGAGTTTAGTTTAGCTCAAAAAAAAAGCTCCGCAAGTGCGGAGCTTTTTAAACTATTTAAAAGTATACTTAAGCAGCTTCGTCTACCAAATCAGCTTCATTCACTTTAATGCTATCAACCAATTCAATCAATGCCATCGGTGCAGCATCACCAACACGAATACGTGTTTTAATGATACGTGTATATCCACCTGGGCGCTCTTTAAAAGCTGTCGCCACTTCACCAAACAAGTGGTCAACAATCGGGCGGTAACGCAATTTAGATAGAGCCTGGCGGCGCGCATGTAAATCACCTTTTTTACCAAGTGTAATCAATTTTTCAACATAAGGTTGAACGGCGCGTGCCTTAGCTTGTGTTGTTTCAATTTTACCATGTTCCAACAAAGCTGTTGCTAAGTTTGCTAGTAATGCACGGCGGTGTCCTGATACAAGACCCAACGATGTGCGATGTTTGCGATGTCTCATCGTGTAATTCCTCTTTAACTCTCTTCAACTGTCTCAACAGCAGACTCTGAAGTCCAGCCATCAACTTCCATACCCAACTCAAGACCCATACTATCAAGAACCAATTTAATCTCAGTTAATGATTTGCGACCAAAGTTAGGTGTGCGCAACATTTCTTGTTCTGTACGCTGAACAAGGTCACCCACATAAAACACATTATCACTTTTCAAGCAATTCATAGAGCGAACAGACAAGTCCAAATGATCAATTGGCTGACCCAATAAATCTGCAACATTGTCGCCTTCATCTTCTGCCAACGTGGCATCTTCAACCACATCAAAATCAACAAATACATTCAATTGTGCTTGAAACATTGCTGCTGCAGCACTGATTGCATCTTGTGGACCAATCGAACCATCAGTATCGATTTCCATAATCAATTTATCATAGTTAGTTTTTTTACTAACCCGTGCATTCTCCACACGCATCGCTACGCGACGAATAGGTGAGTATGATGCATCAATCAAAAGAAAACCTTTTGGTCTATCATCTTCTTCCCTATCTTGAGCAGGATCATAACCACGACCTTTTTCAACGATAAACTCTGCTTTGATTTTACCATCATCATTAAGATGAGCTATAACCAATTCAGGGTTTAGCACAGTTACACCAGCAGGGCATTGAATATCCGCTGCAGTAACAACCGCAGGACCAGAAACATCAAGACTCAATGTTTCTGTAACATCACCACCCATATGAACATCAAGATCTTTCAGTGTTAAAATCATGTCCACAACATCTTCGCGGACACCACTGATGGAGTCAAACTCATGCATAACACCATCAAAAGAAACTGAAGTGACAGCCGCCCCAGGTAATGATGACAATAACATTCTACGAAGACCATTACCAATTGTAGTACCAAAACCCCGCTCAAGAGGTTCAAATACGATCTTGGCGGAACGGCCTGCTACCATTTCTTCAATTGAAATAGAACGCGGATTAATAAGTTCCATACTGTTTAAACCTCAATACTTTATTTAGAGTACAATTCAACAATAAGTTGTTCGCGAATACCCGCATCCAACTGATCACGAACTGGCAATTCACGGAACACTCCTTGGCGCTCCTGTAAATCTACATCAAGCCATTCAGGCAAACCCTTTTGACCCGCTGCATCTGCAGCCGCAGTGACACGAAGATGCTCTTTTGCTGCATCTGCCAAAGAAATACGGTCGCCCGCTTTAACACGGTAAGATGGAATGTTCAAAATCGAACCGTTCACAAGAATTTGTTTATGGCGAACAATTTGGCGAGCTTCAGTACGAGACGCTGCAAAACCCATGCGGTAAACAACATTATCCAAGCGACTTTCTAAAAGCTGCAGCAAAGTTGTGCCTGTAATACCAGCCATCTTATCTGCATCTTTATAGTAGCGTAAGAATTGTTTTTCTTGCAAACCATAAATACGTTTAACTTTTTGTTTTTCACGCAACTGGATACCATAGTTGGATACTTTTACGCGACGGCCTTGACCGTGCATACCAGGAGGGAAAGGACGCTCTTCCATTGGGCATTTCGCCGAATGACATTTGGTTCCTTTCAAGAAAAGTTTTTCACCTTCACGGCGGCAAAGACGACACTTCGCTTCTAAATAACGAGCCATGTTATACTACTCCTAAACCCGACGACGTTTCGGCGGACGACAACCGTTGTGTGGGATTGGTGTTACATCACGAATGGATGTTACATTTAAACCTGCAGCGGCAATTGCACGCATTGCAGATTCACGACCAGAACCTGGCCCCTTCACCAATACTGAAACATTTTTTACACCATGATCCATTGCTTTAACTGCAGCTTCTTCAGCAGCAACCTGAGCAGCGAACGGTGTACTCTTACGAGAACCTTTAAATCCTGCTCCACCACTGGTTGCCCAGCTAATAGTGTTGCCTGATTCATCAGTAAACGTGATAAGTGTATTATTAAAAGAAGCTTTAATGTGTGCCACAGCGTTTGCGATATTCTTGCGTACGCGCTTCTTATTTACTTTTGGTTTAGCCATTATTCAACCCGACCTTACTTCTTCTTACCCGCAACTGCCCGACGAGGACCTTTGCGTGTACGTGCATTTGTTTTGCTTTTTTGACCACGAACAGGAAGGCCCTTACGATGGCGTAAACCACGGTAACAACCCAAGTCTGTAAGACGTTTGATATTCATCAAGACTTCACGGCGCAAATCACCTTCAATCTTATAATCTGCGTTAAGCAAATTACGAATACTGTCAACTTGTTCATCAGTTAATGCATTAACTCGAGTATCTGGGTCAATGTTTAACTTTTCTAAAATTTGAGCTGAGCGGGGAGCACCTACACCAAAGATGTAAGTTAGCGCAACCACCACACGCTTTTGTGTTGGTATATTTACACCAGCAATACGAGCCATTTAAGCCACCTTCTTAACAAGAGTCATAATTAACCCTGACGCTGCTTATGACGTGGATTTTCACAAATGATGCGAACCACGCCTTTACGCCGAATTACCTGACACTTCATACACATTTTCTTTACAGACGCACGAACTTTCACAGTACGCCCTCCATCTTCACCCACAACATAAAGCTGCGGTTATTTTTCACGGTAGCTAATGCGACCGCGACTCAAATCATAAGGTGATATATCTACCTTAACTTTGTCACCTGGCAAAATGCGAATATAATACTTACGCATCTTGCCCGAAATCGTACACAACACTTCGTGACCGTTTTCAAGTTTTACCTTGAACATTGCGTTCGGCAGTTTCTCAACTACTTCGCCGGCCATCTCAATAATATCTTCTTTAGCCATGTTATTCCTTAACCACTCGCTCTAGAGAGGCATAAACCTCATCCATGCCAGCTTCGGCATCAACTTTACTAAACTCTTTATCATCACCATAAAAATCAAGCAACGGTGACGTCTGTTCTGCATAAACTTCAAGGCGCTGCGAAATCACTTCTTCTGTGTCATCAGTTCTCTGATAAAGAGAACCATCACACTTATCACATTGCCCCTCAATTTTGGGTGGCGAATAATGCCGATGAAATCCAAAACCGCAAGCACTACATGTTAAGCGCCCTGTTAAACGCTCTAAAAGAGCATCTTTTGAAGCATCCATGAAGATAACATGATCGATTTTTAAGCCATGTTTATCCAACATTTCATTCAAAGCTATCGCTTGCGCTACATTCCGTGGAAAACCATCCAGTAGAAATCCAGCCTTAGCATCGTCAGCAATAATACGCTCTTCAATCAAACCAATAACCAAACTGTCAGTCACAAGCTTACCAGCATCCATGAATGCCTTTGCCTCTAATCCCAACGTAGTCTTTTCAGCAACAGCTGCACGCAACAAGTCACCCATCGCCAAGTGAACAATACCAAGTGATGCAGACAATCTAACGCCCTGTGTTCCTTTACCGACGCCCGGAGGCCCAAACAAAACAATATTCATTAGCGTCGTTTAAGCTTGGCTTGCTTCATCATGCTCTCATATTGACTACTCATCAAATGAGACTGAATTTGCGCCATTGTATCCATAGTCACAACCACAATAATCAAAAGACTGGTTCCACCAAAATAGAATGGTACGCCATAAAAACTAATCAAAGCTTCAGGCAATAAACAAACCAGCGTGACATAAATCGCACCAACAACAGTAATACGTGTTAAAACTGAATCAATATACTTTGCAGTATTTTGCCCTGGGCGAATACCTGGCACAAAACCACCTGCTTTTTTCAGGTTATCAGCCGTATCCTTTGGATTGAATACAATCGCAGTATAAAAGAAGCAGAAAAAGGCTACCAAAGCACTAAACATCAGCAAATATAACCACTGCCCAGGTGCCATCATTGCTGCAATATCACCAATCCATTCAAAACCCACTGAGTCTTTAGTGAATTGCGCAAATGTCGCAGGAAGCAAAATTAAACTAGAAGCAAAAATAGGCGGAATCACACCTGCAGTATTAATCTTCAACGGTAAGAAAGAAGCTTTACCACCAAACATTTTATTACCTACCTGTCGCTTCGCATACTGCACGGGAATACGACGCTGAGCACGTTCAAACCATACAACCGCATACGTCACAACTAAACCCATCACTAGGATAGCCAATACACCTAAAGCGGTATACTCACCAGTACGAGCCAACTCTAACGTACCACCAATCGCACTTGGAAGCCCTGCAACAATACCTGCAAAAATAATAAGCGATATACCGTTGCCTATACCACGCTCAGTAATCTGCTCACCAAGCCACATCAAGAAAATCGTACCCGAAACCAAGGTAATCACCGTAATAATTCTAAAATCCAAACCAGGGTCAATCACCACAGGGCGACCGCCAACCGAAAAGGACTCTAAACCTATTGACATACCAATCGCCTGAAATACAGCCAAAAACACTGTACCATAACGTGTATATTGTGTAATTTTACGACGACCTGCCTCACCTTCTTTCTTCAACTGCTCAAGCTTGGGCGACACGACTTGCAATAACTGCATAATAATCGATGCAGAAATGTATGGCATAATACCCAGTGCAAAAATGGTCAAACGCGATAGTGCGCCACCTGAGAACATATCAAACAGACCCAAGAGTGAGTTCGAAGTTTGCTCAAAGAACTGCGCCAATACTTGCGCATCCATACCAGGGACGGGAATATGTGCACCGATACGGTACACAATCAACATAGCCAGTACAAATAATATACGCTGTTTTAGCTCGCCAGACTTACCAATATTGGCAAGTCCTCCCAGTTGTGGTTGCTGCATCTGTTAGGCCGAAATCGCTACAGAACCACCAGCTTTTTCGACTTTAGACGTCGCTGCCGCTGATGCTTTTGCTACTGAAACAGTCACCTTTACTTCACAATCA
>JAUZQX010000002.1 GCA_030950765.1 Ghiorsea sp. | reverse complement strand
ATTGCCCATGATTTTAATAATATGTTGGCTGGCATTAATGCCAATTTATTTATGATTAAACGCAAAACCAAAGAGGATGAAGACATACAAAAACGCACGGGTGATATTGAACGTTTGGTCATGCGGGCATCGGACATGGTGAAACAATTACTAACTTTTGCGCGTAAAGATCATGTGGAGCTGGTTTCATTTGATATGGTATTGTTTATGAAGGAAGCGTTTAAACTTGCGGAAGTTTCTATATCCGACAAGGTACAAATGCGGCTTGAAAACCATGAACAACCACTGCTTGTGCGTGCCAATGCAACGCAGTTGCAACAAGTGTTGATGAACATGGTGAATAATGCACGTGATGCGATGAAAGGAATGGAAACGCCTTCGATTATTGTAAAGGTTGAGAAGTATTTTCCTAGTGAACGTTTTAAACAACGTAACCCTGAGTTAACCGCAGCATCTTATGCTACGTTTACAGTGATTGATAATGGTCAAGGTATTACAGCAGCGCAGATGGGCAAAATATTTGAACCATTTTATACGACCAAAGAAGTCGGTAAGGGTACGGGGCTTGGTTTGGCGATGTGTTTTGGTGCAATCCAGAGTCATGGCGGTAAAATCCAAGTACAAAGTGAAGTAGGTAAAGGTACTGCTTTTAAAGTGTTTATTCCTATTGATGATACGGTTGCGGTTGAAAAACATTTTGATGATTCAGGTACGGTGTCGGTTGGTTTAGGTGAAATGATTTTGTTGGTGGATGATGATCAAGTGTTGTTGGAATCGCAGAAACATGCGCTGAATGCCTTGGGTTATGAGGTGCTTGAGGCTAAACATGGTAAACAAGCGGTGCGGTTATTTGAGCAGTACCAGAGCCAAATTAGTTTGGTGGTGACAGATGTGACCATGCCTGTGATGGGTGGTGTACGTGCGGTGCAAAAAATGCGTGAAATTCAAAGTGATTTACGGGTTATTTTTGTCACAGGTTATGATAAGGATGATACTTTGGATGAGCTACCCCGCATGGATGAGTGCATACTTGAAAAACCGTACACCATGGATAAGTTAAACAAGGCGATACAGCAGCAGTTACGTTAGCATCCTAACCGTATTTAAGCTTATACCAAAATAAACCAAGGTATTCATGTAGCGCATGACCACTGTCAGCCAACCTATCCCAACGTGGTAAAAAGCTTCGTATATCATAATCAGCTTGGTCAGTGAGGTAATCGGTTGGTGCGGGAATAACATGTAAACCTTGTTGTTCAAAACACCAAACTGCCCTAGGCATATGCCATGCAGATGTGACTAAAACAACGGTGTTGATATTTTTCTTTTCAAGCAATGTTTTGGTAAAAAGAGCATTTTCCCAAGTGGTGTTGGCTTGGTTTTCTTCGTGAATCTTTGTGGCATCAACGCCAAAACTGATGAGCCAATGTTTCATAACACTGCTTTCACTGGTAACACGCTTACTTAAAGGGGTTCCTCCCGTAGCATAGATGGGTAGGTTCGTTTGTTTGGCGATTTGTGCAGCATAAATGGTGCGCATCATGCCGAACCTGTTTAAGGTATCTCGAAATTGATAATCGGCTGCTTGTTCCTGAACACCATTGCCTAACAAGATGATGGCAGTGTCATTCGGTAGGATTTGATTAAAACTATACGCTGGATATTGGTGCTCTAAAGATGATGTGAGCATATTGCTAACAGGGGCAGTGCTGAATAACCAAAGTAAGACAAATGATGCAAAGGCAAGCCACTTTCCCCATCGTTTTTGCCAAAAAAATATACCAACTAAACCCAAAAGAATGAGACTTCCAGGTGGAATCAGTAATTGGGCAATGGATTTACTAAGTAATAACAAGTTGTGTGATATGTCTAGGCAACAATGGATATACGAACTTTTTCGGCTTGTTGCTGTCCACATAATTTAGCGACAAGGGTGAGTGAAAATTCAACCGCAGTACCTGCACCGCGACTGGTGATAGTATTACCATCTTCAACGACAGCTTGTTGCAGGTAGTTAGATGAAGGTTGTAGTTGTTGCATCTCTGCTTCAAAAGACGGATAGGATGTGACTTGTTTGTTTGCAGTAAGACCAAAATATGCAAGTGCAACAGGAGCAGCGCAGATAGCAGCTACAGTTTTCTGTTGTGCGGCTTGCTTGCACATGATGCCTTTGACGATGTCACTGTCTTGAAGCAATTGCGCGTTGGGCAAACCGCCAGGTAATACAATCATATCCCAAGACATATCGACGCAATCTTGTATATGTTGGTCAGCCTGTAGCGTGATGCCCGAGCGACCTACAACAGATTCCCCATCAAGGCTAGCCATACAAACTTCGACACCCGCACGGCGCAAGATGTCCACAATCGCAACCAATTCGATTTCTTCTACCCCTGTGGTAAATGGCACAAGCACTTGTTTCATATGCGCTCCTAATTCTCACTTAAACATAAGGCAAAGTTTAGAATCATTGTAAAGCTTAGCAAGTCGTATCGACTACATGGTTAATCAGCATCTCACATATGCTGAAAAATGATAGGTAGGATGAGGAGAGTACAATGTTAAAAAAACTAATGTTAATCATGGCTTTAGGGCTAATGTTTGGTGTTTCAGGCACTGCCATTGCGGGTTCTAACCCATGCAACCCATGCAGTATGAATAAAATGAAACATAACCCGTGTAGCATGAATCCGTGTGATATGAAAAAACATCACAAAATGAACCCATGCAACCCTTGTAGTATGAAAAAACATCAGAAGATGAATCCGTGTAACCCATGCAGTATGAACCCCTGTTCTATGGGAGAAGATACACAAAAAAAGATAAGAAGTGGTAGCTTCAAGACGTTCCAACAAGCTGCCACTGCAGGTAAAAAAATGTGGCAAGATGAAGCTTTGGGTAAATCAGGCTTAGCTTGTTTATCGTGTCATGCTGATTATGATAACCTTAACTTGGATAGACGCCAAAATTATCCACACTATGTGGCAATGGTTGATGATGTGGTCACATTGGATCAAATGATTAACTATTGTATGCTAAATCCTATGCAAGGCGAGCAATTTGCGCCCAACTCCAAAGAGATGACAGCATTGGCAGCTTATTTTCGAGCATATCGCATGAAGTATTTGAAAGCCGACAAGTAAGAATGAATAAGTAAGAAACGACGAGGGTGATGTAAAGATCACCCTCAAGGTTTTAAGCCATGAGGAAAAGTTATTGATGCTTTTACGTAATGTATTGAACATGCTTGTTATCACTTTGATAGGTATATTACTGATGGCAGCAGGGTGGCAATCCATGTTGAACGCCTATTGGGATGAACCCATAGCCACAGTGACGCAAAACCATGATTGGTCGGCATTGGAAAAGAACATGCGTCCTGAGGCGTGTGCACAGTGCCATGAGAGTCAGTTTAATGACTGGAAACAAAGCTTACATGCCAAAGCATACTCACCGGGGATGGTCGGTCAGTTTGCAGATATGAGGCATGAGGCAGGTAGTGATTGTTTACGATGCCATGCGCCGCTTGAACAACAGTTGTTTGATTCAGATTCTCAGATGTTGACCTCTTTAAAAACATTACGGCAATTTCCGCAGGGTGTGAGTCAGGATGCAGGTTTAGAGGCGAATGAAGCCAGGTTGCTACTAAGACATTCAGGTGTGAGCTGTGCAGTTTGTCATGTGCGACAAGGGCAACGGTTTGGGTCACCTCGAAAGGGAAGTGAGCAGGAAGGTTTAATGGCAGGTGAAGCTCATGGTGGTTTTATTGCCAGTAAAAAGTTTGAGCAATCTTCTTTTTGTACAGAATGCCATCAATTTCCTCAAGCGTATGCTATTAATGGTAAACCTTTGGAGAATACAGTGAAAGAATGGCAGCAAAGTAGGTTTGCTGAAGAAGGTAAACATTGTCAAAGCTGCCATATGCCAGATAGGAAACATCAGTTTAAAGGCATTCATGATAAGGCATTTACGCGAGCAGGTTTGGATATAACTGTGTTTATCAATCAAGATGATATGCCAACACTGCAAATGACATCCCAACGTATTGGTCACGCTTTTCCAACCTATGTTACCCCAAAAGTGACTGTGCAGGCCAAGGCTTTGGACAAGTTGGGTAAAGTGTTACAAACATGGCAGTGGGATATGGTGCGTGAGGTATATTTTGATGATGGCTGGCAAGAAAAGAGAGATACACGACTCATGCCTGATGAGACACGTATGTTTGCCATTCATACACCTAACCATCAGGCGGTACAGGTATTGTTTGAAGTCCAAGTTGTACCTGATCAGTTTTATAAAGGTATATACAAAAGCCTATTGTTGGATAACCCACAAAGCGATGTTAAAGCCTTGATTCAACGTGCTTTACAAGATGCGGAGCATAATGATTACCTGCTTTATACAGAACGTCTTATGATTCCTTAATGCAGGTTTATGGTTTTACAAAACTTGGTTTAATGGTGATGTCTGTAGTGCTGCTTAAGTTTTGAATGGCATTGGTCGCATCACTTGGATTGGGTCTTGAAATACGTTTTTTAATGGCTTTTCGTTTGTCCTTACTCATCTGGGAAGGTACTTTTCCTTTGTAGAACGTAGGGGGTGGCGTTAGGGAAAAACCATCATCATTTTGTTGCACATCAGATTCTGGTTTTTTCTTGCCTTGATGTTTGTTGTTTGGCGAAAGACTTTGTTCATGGTTATCAATGTCATCGCTTGAAGTTTTGAAAGTGCGGACTTTTTTATTGATGCCAATGTCAGCAGTATTACCAGGGCGAAGCAGGATAGGTTTACCAATACCTGTACTGATTTGAATAGCACCTTCAATCAATGCGGCGCGTGTTGGTAAAGCTGGAATATCAGCCATGGTTATATGTTGAAGCGCTTTGGCTAATAATTCAGGTGTTGGCGGTACGGAGACAATAAATTCAGTGCCGCGGACACCCAATACCGCAGTTGAAGTATTCACCTTAAAAGATGCGTTTTTAGCAGTTAGTTTATTCACAAAAAATCGTGCTTTACCCCATAACATATGAATAGTTGCAGAAAATAACTTATCTTCTTTCATGGTGTATTGGCGAAGCGAGATACGACTTTTTGCACCCACATACACTTTACTTCCATCGCGCATTAGGATTTTTACGCGCCCCCTAGAGCCGGTAATAATTGAATCATTGCGTAGTACAACTTGTCCTTTTTCAAGCTTGTCTAACTGACGACCGCGCTCTATCCACGTCGGACCATAGGTGTGGGCAATACGACCAACACCAGTGGCAGCAAAACTTTGCTGGGCTGGCAACAAGCTGATACTGATGAGTATAAGTGCGAAAAATGTGAATGTTTTGAACATGTTTGTCTCCTGCGTGTTTTTCTGCGGTATGATTTTCACCATTGCTTGGAATATGAAATGCGTGTTTTCCAAGCGTCATAAGACTTAATGGATAGGCTGTTAACCGTAGCTTCATCATAATTGGAATTATTTTTTTGGTAAGATATGTCGACAATAAATGATGAGTCCTTGTCGGTTAATGGTTTCCATATTGCAGATGCAGCAATATTTAGATACATATCAGACCGAGAGGTATTTGATGCTGGGTTAAGTAAAGCTGTTGTATCTGCTTTTGCATATTTACGCGTGTATGTTTGTATTGAAGATGAGAGTGATAAATCGCTAGTACCAACGTATACAAGCTGGGCAGTTAAAGATAGCTGGGTGTAATCATCGGTTTTGTCATGGGTAATATCACCCTTGGTTTGCTCGCTGATGATGTCGGCTGTGAAGTTGGCTTGTATATCTTGAAAGTCTGTTGATTGACTGAGTCCGATGTTGTGGGTTAAACCACCCAACCGTGATAAGTTGACGTTCGTGTTTCCATAGCTATCACTATATGCCTTGCTTTTGATGGCATAATGGTAACCCCAGTTATCTTGGTTGTAAGCAATGTTAAGTGCATAAGCTTGGTATAGTTTCTCTTTGTTGAGCGCGATATATTCCAAAGATGGTGAAAGCTGCCATTTGCTGAATGCCCATGAACCACCAAGAATATGAACCATGATGTCATATTCACTGCGCTCTTGGTGGGTAGTGTCGCTAAAGGTGTAATGAATGCTATTGTCTTGAAGGGTCCAAAGAAGCTGGATGTCTGCTTGTAAACCCGCATCCCCACCTTGGTCTCCTGTTCTCAAAATATCGGGTAATAGCTCAACATTGGAGTTATAAAAGAATCCCAAGTCTGTTGTTGCAGAAAAACCTGTTGTTTTTAAGGGTGGGGCATCCATAAGTTGTTTGGCTGCTGCTGCGTACATGCCTTTGCTATCAAGAGTAAGTGATGTGTGCGCGAATGTTTTGGTACTACTCATGTTACCTTGTAAATAAGCGACCCAAGCTTTGTAGTACCAGGCCGCAGCTTTTTCAGCATCATTTGCGTTAGCTGACGTCAGAATTGTACGCCACGTATCATTCGCATCATTGTAATCTTTATTGCGCACCTGTACATCACCCAAGTTGATACGCGTTTTGGTGTCGCCCGGTTGGATTTTTAACCATGTTGTTAAAGCAGCAATACTTGCATCATAATTTTTGCGTTGACGCTCCACGTTGGCAAGCCCTAGCAGGGCAAAACGTTTGTTTTGTGAAGCAACATCGTGTGCAGCTTTTAGCCAAGCTTGGAACGTTTGGGCAGCTTTGTTTAATTGTGTATTGTCCTTGTAAGATAGAGCCAAATAGCGCATGGTTTTTAGATGGTTGGGGTATTGCTGATGAAGCTTCTCTAAGCTGGTTATGGCAGTATCAAAATCACTAAAGCGGTAGTCTTCAACAGCGGATAAAAGTATGGATTGGTCAAGGTTATTCATGTTTGTTTCTGCAGCATAGGTGTTAATACTGTAAAAACATAAAAGGACATTTATGAAGGTAAATTTTATGTATTTCATCGTGTGTTTGTCACCACCTTAAACAATGTTACTCGTGTGTTACGCACACTTGAGTGTAGTTGGTGCTTAAGCTTTTATCAAGTTATACGCCTTTCTGGGCTCTAAAGAGGGTCGCGGGTAAAACAAGTACAGATGTTTATTGACGAATAGTGTAATCGGCACTTTTATTCATGCCGTTATTGCTTATGATATGCACTTCAATTTAAGTATGCACCTTACATTGGTGTATTAAAAAGAGGTTTTTACGTGTCAGAGAAGTTATACACCCCCCAATCCATTGAAGCCAAATGGCAAACACGTTGGGATGAGTCTGGCATTGATATTGCCAATGAAGATCAATCGGATACACGCCCAAGTTATTATTGCCTTGAGATGTTTCCTTACCCATCAGGTAATTTACACATGGGGCATGTGCGCAACTACTGTTTGGGTGATGCGGTTGCGCGCTACAAACGTATGCAGGGTTTTAATGTATTGCACCCAATTGGCTGGGACGCGTTTGGTCTGCCTGCGGAAAATGCGGCGATTAAACATGGTAAACCGCCTGCGGAATGGACGTATGCCAATATCGAACAAATGCAGGTTCAGCTTAAACGTTTGGGTCTTTCCTATGATTGGAGCCGCGAAATTGCGACCTGTAAACCTGAATATTATCGCTGGGAACAATGGATGTTCACCAAACTGATGAAAAAAGGTTTGGCGTACCGCAAAGAAGCTGAGGTAAACTGGTGCGACCCATGTCATACAGTGCTTGCCAATGAGCAGGTGGAGGATGGTGTGTGCTGGCGTTGTGATACCCCTGTGCATAAAAAGAACTTGGCGCAATGGTTTATTAAAATCACCGATTATGCCGATGAATTATTAAACGACCTTGACCAATTGAAGGGTTGGCCTGACAAGGTTGTGGGTATGCAACGCAACTGGATTGGTAAATCTTCAGGTGCGGAAGTTTCATTTAAAGTCGAAAACAGCGATGAAGTTTTGGATATTTTCACAACCCGCCCTGATACATTGATGGGTGTAACTTATATGGCAGTTGCCGCTGCCCATCCTTTGGCGCTTCAAGCTGCTGAAAATAATGCCGAACTGGCTGTATTTTTAGAAGAATGCAGCACGATTTCGACCAAAGAAGCCGATGTCGCAACCATGGAAAAGAAAGGCATGGCATTGGGGATTAACGCGATTCATCCGATTACGGGTGAAGCCGTGCCAGTTTGGGTGGCAAACTTTGTATTGATGTCGTATGGCACGGGTGCTGTGATGAGTGTGCCAGCTCATGATGAGCGTGATTATGATTTTGCTAAGAAATACGGTTTAAATATCAAACAAGTGATTACGAATGCAGCGGGTGATGCTGATGTGAATGATGCAGCATACACGGACGCTGGTGTGCTGATACACTCAGGTGAGTTTGATGGTTTAAAATCAAATAAAGCCAAAAAAACGATTACGCATTGGTTGACTACACACGGTAAAGGCGAGCAGCGCACACAGTTCCGTTTGCGAGATTGGTTGGTATCACGTCAACGTTATTGGGGCACACCAATCCCAGTAATTCACTGTGATGATTGTGGTACAGTGGCTGTGCCTGAGCAAGATTTGCCTGTGGTACTACCTGAACATTTGCAGCCTACAGGTGGTGCTTCGCCACTGGCTGATTGTGAGGAATTTGTAAATACGACTTGCCCTCAGTGTGGCAAAGCCGCCAAACGTGAAACCGATACCTTTGATACTTTTATGGAATCCTCTTGGTATATGAATCGTTATACCTCAGCAAGCTGCGATACAGCTATGGTGAATGCTGATGCGATGGAAAAATGGTCGCCTGTTGATCAATATATTGGTGGTGTTGAACATGCGGTTCTTCATCTGTTATATGCCCGTTTTTACCATAAATTGATGCGTGACATGGGTTTGTTTGATGGTGATAAAGTTGGCTCAGAACCATTTAAAAACCTATTAACCCAAGGCATGGTACTGTTGGATGGTACCAAGATGTCTAAATCCAAGGGTAATACGGTTGACCCCAAAGATATTATTGAAAAATACGGTGCGGATACCGCGCGTTTATTCACTTTGTTTGCAGCCCCACCAGAGCGTGATTTGGAGTGGAGTGATAAAGGTGTGGAAGGCGCAAGCCGTTTTCTTAACCGTGTGTGGGTATTGCTGGATAAAGTGGGGAACACTTACCAAGGTCAAGCTGATGCTAAAACCACCAAAACATTGCGCCGCACCATTCATACGCATATTCAACGTGTGACCCATGCTTTTGAGCAAGGTTTTGCATTTAATGTGGCAATTGCAGCCATGATGGAGTTATCCAATGCGTTAAATGCCTTTGAAGCTTGTGATGATGAAGGCAAAGCGGTGTTTGAAGAAGGGGCGAAAGCCTTGGTGACCATGCTTGCACCATTGGTGCCACACTTTGCGTGTGAATGTGGTGAAAAATTAGGTTTTGAGACGATTGCTGTGATGGCAGCTTGGCCAGAAGTGGATGAATCTGCTTTGGTTCAAGATGAAATCAACTTGGTGGTGCAAATTCAAGGCAAAAAACGCGGTGAAATTATCGTTTCTCCTGATGTCAGCCAAGATGACGCTTTGCTCGCAGCGCAAGCCGATGAAGGTATAAGCAAGTGGTTGGAAGGTCAGCAAATTGTCAAAGTGATTTTGGTCAAAGGTCGTTTGCTTAACCTCGTGGTTAAACCTGCATGAGACTGTCCTTATACTTTGCCTTAGCTTTGATACTCACATCATGTGGTTATCACTTGGTGGGACAGGGTGAATCCAATGTGATACCTAGTGAGGTGCAAACAGCATGGTTGGAGTCGGGTAAGTCGGCAAAAGGTCAGGCTTTACGCATGGAGCTTGAAGTATTATGGCAAGGGAACAAACATTTGCCTAGCTTAGATCATGTGAAGCCAAATAAAACGCATGTAACTGTGCGCATTGAACAGGTAAGTGAGAATTTTATACCGATTGGTTTTGATGCGGCTGGTTTGGCAGTGCAGTATCGATTAAGTATTTCCGCAACATTACGCATGTACCAAGAAAGCAGTTTGATTTGGCAAGCCAATAATATTTTGGTATCTGCAGATGTGTTTGCAGGCGATGATCCCAGTGTGATTGAATCAGAACGGGCGCGGTTAACGAAACAACTACAAACATCATGGGCAAGGGCTGCTTTGGCGCGTTTGCAGTCTGGGTTTTAGAGATGCAAGTTTCGCCACAAAAGCTATTGCCTGCGGAGCATAGAAGTTATTACCTTTTTGGGGAGGATAGAGATGCGCTGTTGGAGTCTGCAGAGGCTTTGTTGGCAGCAGGTGAAGCTGATGCGGTACGTTTACGTGTGGATGTTTCTGAGTTGGAGCGCATTGAAGTAGAGAGTCGTTCTCAAGGTTTATTTGGGCCGCAAGCGTGTTATGCCTTGGTGCGAAATGCAGAAACAGCAACACCCAAACAATCTGAACACTTACTTAAACTTGCGGCGACTGTTGCACCTGAAAATCGTTTAATTCTTTGTGCGGCTGATATTACGTGGAAAAAAGCCATGCATAAAAAAATGTTGGCAGAATCATTGGTGGTATCGGCTGAATTTCGCTTGCCAACAGCTGCTGATTTTAAAGCTTGGTGCACGAAGTATATTCAACAAGAAAACTTGTATATTGAGCATGATGCCTTGGAAATGATTACAGAGCGATTGCATGGTATGCGTGAAGCTACAAAACAATTAATTGGGCGTATGAAGTTGTATGATCATGGTGAGGGGGTCAACTTTGATGTCAAACTTGTTGGCGAACTGCTTGGTGAACATGCCCCTGAAGACCTTGATGATTTTTGTCATGCAACCGCGATGAAAGATATACGCGCTATAAAGCTGCTGCGCCACTTACTCACCAATCAACAGGTATCGGATGTGCAATTATTAACTTGGTTAAGCATGCGTTTGAACCAAATGCTGATGTATTTGTGGTATCAAGCCAAAGGTGAACGCAGCCCCATTCAGGCAGCGCGTATTTTTGGCGCTGCAAGGCAACATATTACCAAAGAAGTACAACAGTGGTCGGCACCAGAGCTGATGCAGGTGATGAAAGATGTGACCCAAGCAGAGAAATTACTCAAGGGTGCTTCTATTGAGTCAAGAATCATGGTGTTGGAGCGGTTAACTTTGCGCCTGATTTCGAATCATGACTAAGTTTTCTTTAGACCAAGATGGTTCTCGGCAAACTGCTTCTGGACAAGTTGTTTCAAGTCCGTTTTTCACCGAGCAGGGTTTTCCCCACCAGGTGTTTCGCGAATACGATATTCGTGGTATTGCAGATGAAGAGATTACTGAGGACTTTGCTTATAGCTTAGCCCAAGCCTATGCACAGTTGTTGCCCGTTGATGTAGCTAAACCTGTGGTGGTAGCGCGAGATGTGCGTTTGTCGGGTTTGCGGTTGCAACAAGCAGTGATGCGTGGTTTGATTGAGCTAGGCATTGATGTGATTGACTTGGGCATGGTGCCTACGCCTATGGCATATTATGCGGTGTATCATTTGCAAACGGCAGGCTGCATCATGGTGACCGCCAGTCATAACCCTTCAGAATATAATGGTTTTAAGTTGATGTTGGGTAAAGAAAGTTTTCATGGCGAAGCTTTGCAAACATTGAAAAAGAATATGCTCAAACCAACAATAAAGAGGGCAGCTGCGCAGGGTAGTATTGAGCGCCAAGATTTAAGTCAAGTATATGCCGATTTTGTGATTCAGGACTGTACATTGGAAAGACCATTAAAAGTTGTGATTGATGCAGGGAATGGCCCTGCGGGGCTGGTTGCAGCACCTGTTTACCGTGGTTTGGGTTGTGACGTGGTTGAATTGTTTTGTGAGCCAGACGGACGTTTTCCCAATCATCATCCTGACCCCACTGTTGAAGAAAATATGCAAGATATTGCAGCGAAAGTTCGTGAAGTGGGTGCAGACTTGGGTGTTGCTTTTGATGGCGATGGTGACCGCATTGGTGTCGTTGATGAACAAGGGCATATCATTTGGGGAGATATGTTGCTTTTACTTTTATCCCGAGAACTTTTGGCTGAGCACGCTGGGGCTACGGTTATCTCTGAAGCCAAGTCCTCGCAGTTGTTGTATGATGACATTCAAGCGCGTGGTGGACATGCCATCATGTGGCAAACGGGGCACTCGTTGATGAAGGCAAAAATAAAAGAAACGGGTGCACTGTTGGCAGGTGAAATGAGTGGTCACTTCTTTTTTGCGGATAGGTATTTTGGCTTTGATGATGCCGTGTATGCTGGTGCAAGGCTGATGCAGCTTTTGGCAGCCAAGAAAGCACCATTATCATCGCTTTTGAATGATTTACCAAGCAAGGTGAGCACTCCTGAAATTCGTATGGATTGTCCCGATGCAAAAAAGTTTGGTATTGTTGAAGCTGCCAAGCAATACTTTGCCAATGAAGGTTATGTTATGAATACCATCGATGGTATGCGCTTACATCATGCTGGGGGTTGGGCATTGCTTCGCGCATCCAATACACAGCCTGCGTTGGTATTTCGTTACGAAGCCGATGATGATGCATCTTTGAGGCAGTTGAGAGTGTTGCTAGAAGGTTGGCTAGAGCAACACTTGGGGAGCTGATATGTCTGAGGGTCAACGTGAACACATGCAGTTGCAACACGCTTTACAAAGCCTTTTTGAGCAAGGGCGAGACCCTATGTTTATTACAAATGAGCAGGGGCGAATTATCCAAGCCAACCCTGCATTTTTTTCCTTATATGAATATTCAACACAAGACTCAAACGCCCTTGATGATAGTGGTATATGGCAAAATACGCTGCATAATTTTGATTGGCATCAAAGCTTTTTAAGCACGGTTAAAGAAGAAGGTTATTGGTCGGGAGAGCTTCACGTATCATCCAAAAGCGGTGAAATTATCCCTGTTTGGACACAGATTGTGAAAGTGAACGATTGTTTTGCTGTCACCCAAGTTGATTTGCGTGAGCGTGATAAAGTAACACGGAAATTGGAGCAGTTTTCACGTCTGCAATCCTTGGCAACATTGGCTGGTGGTGTTGCCCACGAGTTTAATAATATCTTGGGCGGCATACAGGGGCACTTGTATTTATTTAAGCGTCAGTTAGAGGCGATAACGGATAAAGATAAAGACCGTTTCTCGCGTATTGACGCTTTAATGACTAGGGCTTCAGGTTTGGTGCAAAACCTCTTGGCATTTTCTAAGCAAAAGCCAACGGCTTCAGCCGAAGTTCACTTGCAAACACTGCTGGATGAGACGGTATCGATATGTAAAAGAAGTATTGATGCAGGTATTACAATAACAATGGTTTTACCGAGTGAACCTATTATTATTCAAGCAGATGCGGTGGTATTAAAACAACATATTTTTGAACTTATCAACAATGCACAGTCTGCCATCTTACGACAACGGCTTGAACAAGGTCAATGCAGTGTAGCTGAAAAGATATGTATTCAACTTTCGCTTGTATCATCTGATATGCTGGAAATTCTTGTGCAAGACAATGGCTGCGGCATGCAAGATGCTGTACTGCGACATTGCCTGGATCCATTTTTTAGTACAGAGCCTGTGGGTAAGGGTACGGGTTTGGGTTTATCCAGTGCTTTATCATACGTTGAACAGTTACACGGTAGTTTAGAAATAGAAAGTGTACACGGTGAATATACGAAAGTTCGTATAACCTTGCCTGTTCAAGCTGAAGCAGCGGCGGTGGTGGCAGATAAAGGTTGTGTATTGCTCATCGATGATGAGGAAGATTTAAGAGACTCTATCGAGGAGATTCTTGTGTATCATGGTTATACTGTTATCACGGCAAGCGATGGTGTTGAAGGTTTGGATATATGGCGGGCACAACAGGCTGATATTGATGCCGTTGTTATGGACATTGTGATGCCGAATATGAATGGTATTGAAATGGCGACAGAATTACGTAAGGAAAACAGAGCGTTGCCAATTTGTTTAACTACAGGTTATTCACAGCAAGCCGTACCTGAATATTTGCATGTGAATTTAATTCGTAAACCCCTCAACCCTGATTTATTGTTGGAGTTTCTAGAGGCAGCTATCCCCAAAGCATAACTATACAAGCACTATGATATGTCGACCCAATAGGTCGACATATCCATATAGTTTAAGCAGCGTAACCCAATAGTGGGGTTGCTGTTTGTGCAGCGGATACTACAGCGGCAGAAGCTTTGAAATTATGTTGGCTTTTTGCTTTTTGCTCCATGTTTAATTGTTGCCAACCAGCATGCAGAGTTTCAACAAGGCCCATCACCTCAACGATATGTTCAGTTTTTCCTGAGCACATGCCAGAAGCCAGTTTATCCATCATATATTTGTATAAGTTTGAAAGGTTAACCGCAATATCTTCACCTTGTTCAAAATTAAGACTGCTTGAAAGCTCAATAATAGCTTCCAACGCTCTTGCTGTGTGGTCAGCTTCTTGACCAGCTTCACCAGCTTCTATGCATAGTTTGGCGCGTCCTAATGATTTATATAAAGCATCATAACTCAGTAGCACTAGCCCTAAAGGACCTGCTCCTTCAATTTGTTTGCCTTGGTAAGCTTTGTATCCTGACATATTGCCTCCGTGCTGAATGATTTGTTTATACCGCGTTCGTCGCAGCTGTGGTTAGCCACATGTTTAACCTTTTTACGCTTAATCAAGCGATGAAAGATTACGTTCCTGATATATATTTATATCGGCAAGACGACAAAATAATTTAGTAAAAAATGCAATTATTTTTAGAAAGGAGGAGATAAGGGTTATGTAACTAAATATGTAGCTTTCAATGCAGCCCTCAGCATCGTGCGTTTTGGCTACAACTGCGTTAAAATCTACCCTTTAATCCCCATTTGTGTGTAGTATACTGTAATTTCAGGTTGGATTTCACCTTGATTCACCTAAAAGCTATGGTGCAGGGATTTTAAATTGCGATGTTTGTTGTAGTTTTAAGATGCCTTGGTCAATGCTTTTGAGGTCATCTGCGGTTTGCTGCATGTGTTGGTGTATACTGCGCATGACGCGGCGTTGCTGGGTGGATAAATGCTGGAATTGGTGAAGCAATGCAGATGGTAATTTGGTGTAGCCTTGCATCTGGGATTTGAGGTTATGGATGGCAACTTCATAGGCTTGGATATGTTGCGCCAGTTGTTGCCAGCGTTGTTTGTGAACTGTGATAAAGAGCAAAGAAAGTTTATCTTCGCAGTCATTCAGCGTATGTTGAATATCTTGTGTTTCGCTTTTGTTATTCGACTCGGTAAGACTAAGCATTAGTTGTTACCATTGAGTGCTTGGGCTTGTTCAGTTAAATAACTGCCCGTGGCATTGAGTGAGTTCATAGCTTGCTCCATGGCGAGAAATGAGCGGCTTAAAGTTGTACGCTTTTTCTCCATTTGTAGTTCTAAAGATGTAATGTGCTCATCAATACTAAGAAACGTTTGTTCAGAAGACTGAATACTATTTTGGAAAAAACCTGAAAAAGGATTGGCATATAAGTCTAAGGTTCCCTGAAATGATGCCGCCGCACCCATGCCAACGGTGAGGTTTGCCGTAAACGGTGTGGTAGCTGTACCCTGATATAAAATACCAATGCCATCTGCACTACCTGCATTGCCGACCAGCACTTGACCATTAGCCGTGGCTGTTTCGCCGTTGATGGTGCCTGCGACATTAGAGCCTAAAATTGGTGTTGCCCCTGTATCTGAGATGCCTAGTGCAATTGCTCCAGCAACACTAAAACCATTATTGATACCATAGCTGCTATGTTGAATGGTCACGGTGTTGCCGCTGGATATTGCTTC
>JAUZQX010000194.1 GCA_030950765.1 Ghiorsea sp. | reverse complement strand
AATATCTTGGTGTGCTGCCAACATCTGCAACCAACGCACTTCCACCAATACACGGGCTTTAATTAGACCAAACTCACTAAAAATAGGGCGCAAGTCGCCAACTTTATTGGCATAGCGCCCATCAAGCGGGGATAGGGCAGTCAGTGCGGAATGATTCATGGTGATACCTCGTATGGCTTGTGAATAATCAGTATGCGCAAGCTATCGTGTGCCATTGGATATGCAATGCAAGTGGTAAAACTTAATGTATTTTACTGTTTATTAGTCATTAGAGTTTACAAAGAAACTAAATACGGGCTAGGGAAGCTCTGAATAAGTTTGGATGCACTGGAACAATATATGCGTTCATGACTTGTTCAGAGCTTCCCTAGGCTTATTCAAACTGTTTTAAGCGTGTACAGGGCTGCTAAGGATATTCTCTTGGAACTTCACGCTATGATACTGGTATGTTACGTTAAGGTATTGGAGGCTGTTGATGAATAAACACGAAAAAATGTCTAAGAACGCATACGAACAAGCCTTATCAGAGATTTATGTTGATTTGGTCAAGTGGCAGTATTGGGTGAAAAAGAAAGGATTGCGTATCATGATTGTTTTTGAAGGGCGTGATGCTGCGGGTAAAGGAGGGACAATCAAGCGGCTAATTGAGCCATTAAACCCTCGTGGATGTAATGTTGTTGCACTACCAGCACCCTCAGACCGTGAAAAAACACAATGGTACTTTCAAAGGTATATATCTCACTTTCCTGCTGCAGGAGAAATCGTAATTTTTGACCGAAGCTGGTACAATCGAGCAGGCGTAGAGCGTGTTATGGGCTTTTGTACAGACACTGAATACCGTGAGTTCTTACGTTCTTGTCCAGAGTTTGAACGCATGATAGTGCGTTCGGGTATTATCTTATTAAAATACTGGTTTTCAGTGAGTGATGAAGAACAAGAAAGACGTTTCCAAAAACGGGCTGCTGACTCAACAAAACATTGGAAACTTAGCCCCATGGATTTGGAATCACGCAATCGTTGGGTCGAATATTCCAAAGCCAAGGATGAGATGTTTTTTTACACTGATATTGCAGAAGCACCGTGGTATGTGGTGAATGCGGATGTGAAAAAAAGGGCACGACTAAACTGCTTGAGTCATATTCTAAATGCAGTGCCTTATCAGGATGTTATGCCTGCCCCTATTGCGCTTCCAGAAAGAAAAAAGCAGGGTGACTATCAACGCCCTGATATGAGTACACAAACATTTGTGCCTGAAAAGTATTAAATCATCAATCGCGAAAGTGCCTAGGTTATCGAACTCCGCATGAGGTCTTGTTCAAATTTAATGGTGCACTTGGAACTTGAATCCAGCCTGAGTTTTAAAGTTAAAAACTTTAACATTTGCCTTGCTCTAAACTTCCCACTCACCCAAACCTTGTCTAAGCACTTGAGGCACATCATCACATAAATCAATAATGGTGGTGGGGGTCATGTCGCCCCAACCTGCATCGAGTAGCACAGCATTGAGATGTTTGATGCGTGGTTCAATGCTTTCAGGGTCGGTGGTGATAAAATCTTCATCGGGGAACTGCATGGATGTTGCTAGCAGCGGTTCGCCGACTTCTTGAAGCAACATATTACACACCGCATGGTCGGGCATACGAATGCCCACATCTTTACGCTTGCCAAAAATGCGTTTGGGTAACTTGGAATTGGCGGGAAGGATGAAGGTGTAAGGCCCGGGCAAGTTGTGTTTCAAAATGCGGTGTGATGGATTATCAATGCTGACAAACTGGGCGGCTTGTTTTAAGTCTTTGCATACCAACGACCATAAATGATGTTCATCTAGCCCACGAAGCATACGAATATTCTCTTGTGCTTTGAGTGCCGAGGGTAAGACCATGATGGCATAGGTGGTTTCAGTTGGCACAACAGCAAAACAACCATCATGTAGCAACTTGGCAGCATGTTTGATTTGCCTGATTTGTGGGCGCTCTGGATGCAAGCGCATATGTTCAAAAGTATGCATGTTAGAAACCAAATCCTTTAAACATATCTTTAAGTTTTTCTTCAGCTTTTTTCTTGGCAGCTGCTTCTAAACGTGCTTTTTCTGCGGCAAGTTTGGCATCGGCTTTGCGTTTGGCTTCTGCCTTGGCTTTGGCGATTTGTTCATCACGGGTTTTGATAAAACCTTGGTCGAGCACTTTGCCACCAACCCCGCCAATGGGTTTTCCTGCGGCATTGTTGATCGCAGCAGCACTATTGATGAGCGCATCTTTATCCATTTCTACAGATACTTGGATGTCATCAAGAGGTCCTGAAATATGCAGTGGCACTTCAATACCACGGTCGATTCTGCTGCCACCTTGCCCAGCCAATGATTCAATTAAACGTGGGCGCACATGGTAGTCTAGCTTGAGCGGGTCAAGGTATAACTTACCTTTGCCTGTGAGACGGAATAAGGGTGATGCCATGTACAGGTCGTTATTGCTAAGCACACCTTTGTTAACACGGAAACTACCTTGCATCTGGGCGAAATCGGTGGTGTTTTGTGAAGGGCTATCTTGTTTTTTGAACTTGCGAACTTCCTTGGCAATATCAACGCCCTCAAACTGCCCATCTTCAAACACAAAATGACCATTACCGTTTAAACTTTGGGTAACGCTCGTTGGAAGCAAACCTTTTCCTGATAAGCTGGTGCTCAATTCGGCTGTGCCTGATAGTTTCTCAAAATAAGCAACAGCTTTAAGGATGGGTTGAACGGATACACCACTTAGCTTCATGGATTCTTTCCAAGTGGCGGGGTAGGTGTTGGCATATAAGGTGAAGTTTTCAGATACACGCCCACCTGAAATCTCAAATTTCAGAGGATTTAGGCGTAACACGCCTTTTTCGGCGCTTAACGTTAGCCTTAGGTTATCAAGTTGTAAGCCTATGGCATCAATACGCTTGGCGCTGAGTTGTAAAGATAGGTACCAAGGTTTTAAGAAGGTTAAGTCGGGTTCAACGGCTTCTGCAGGCGTTGGTGTCACTGTTGTTTCTTGCGAAGATGTTTGCTGCATCTCGGGTTTGGGTTCACTTTGCGGAATCCAAGGGTCTAGGTGTAAAGTATTGGTGGTAATGCGTAGTTGAATGTCAGGCGCTTTGCCCAAGGCAAGGTTGCCTGATGCCTGAATATGTTCATCGTTGAGTTGAACTTGCAAATCACGAATATCGAGAATATCGGCATCACCTGCAATGAGTGCACCCAGTTTAATACTTTGCCAAGGTTCGGGATGGTGTTGATACAGGGTTTGTAGAGAGGGGATAAAATGGTTGAGCCAAATGCGTTGTAATTTCGCAGTTTCGATTCTTAACTCATAACTTGGTGATTGGTTTAAATGTTTTATGTTTCCTGATATATCAATGACCTGCGTATCATTTAAGGCGAGCTTAAGCGATTGGATATGCACGGATTTCATCGCCTTGGCATTTACTTTCCAAGTCATGTTTAACTTATCTTTAAGTTGAACTTGCACAGTGCCGTTACTTGCAATAGCACTGTCTTTATGTTGTTCAATGGAAACATCGAGGTTTACTTTTGCTGTTTTCAGGTCACCAAACTGCTTCGCTTGTGTCTCATCTAATGTGGGAAGCCATGCGGACAGTGGGGCAAGTGAAAAACCGTTGGTTTTAAGCTGCATGCGGATGGGTAACTTCGTTATATCAAGGGTGTTGAAATCACCAATAGGTCCAACTTGTGCGGTTAATTCAAAAGGGTTTTGTTCAAGCTTGGCGGACAGTGCAATTTGAATGGGTTTGGTGAGTTGTAAGTCTTGAATATTCAATTGAATATCTGAAATAACAACATCGCCTGAAGCGGCATCTGACCAAGTGACTTGCCCATGTTTGAGTTGTAATAAATCGGCAGTCAGTGTGATAGGGGAGGATAATGCACTGCTTGAGCTGCTTGAAGCCTGTTGTTGTGTTGCGGGCTGTGGATTGGGCTGTGATGATAGTGAGGTATTGGGGGCAGCACTGCTGCGAGCTTGTAAGTCCTGCCAGTTGTTGGATGTATCGCTGCGTTGTTCTAGCCAAACTTTAGGTGAGTCTAGGAGGAAACGTTTGACTTCGATTTCTTTATTGAGCAGAGGCATAAGCTCCAGTTGAATATCCACGGTATCAATGGTGAGCATATGTTGATGTTGAAATCCTGGTGCATTTTCAAGTTGTACGTTTTTCAGTGTTAGTCCTACCCAAGGGAAGGCAGATAATTGGATATGTTCAATATTTACATTTCTACCTGTGGCATCATATACGACCTTGCTGATTTCAGGTTTATAATCATTCACATCAATAAAAAATGGTGCCGCCAGTAAAGCCAAAATGATGAAGGTGATAAGCCCAAATAATACTTTAAGAACCTTGAACATAAATTCCCCTGTTTACCAAAAAAACATTGCGAAGTGGCTCTATAAGCCGGGTTCTGTACCCTTGTTTGTTACCAAACAAAGCGATGATCATTCATCTGGACTACTGTTGCCAGCAGCCTCAAGCAACCTACCCGAAGCCAAGTGCGAGTAACACCATCTGACTTCCTATTTGGTCTTGCTGCGGATGGGGTTTACCTAAGCCTCGATTTGTCGCCAAACCAAGCGGTGCGCTCTTACCGCACCCTTTCACCCTTACCTTGCGCGAACGCATGGCGGTCTAGTCTCTGTGGCACTTTCCTAGGGTTACCCCCACTGGATGTTATCCAGCATCCTACTCTATGCAGCCCGGACTTTCCTCCCTACTTACTTGTTTTCACAAGCGCATAGCGCGACCATCCGAGCCACTTCGCGAGGCAAGTCTAATGTGTTTTTGTGACAATTACGAATGGTCAGATTTATGGGTACCTGTTTTCTTTTTTTTGGCAGGTTTAAAGAATACCCAAGCAACAATAGCAGCAAGGCTCAAAAACAGCGCAAGCTCAATAAAAGCAAGCCACCACATTTTAGTGCCCCGTATGTTCCATGTTCATATTTTGCATATGCATATCATCCATATTCATGTCAGGCATTGGCTGTGTGTTCTGGTTCATGTCATTCATATCATGGGTCATCGGCATACTATGGTTGGCGTGACCCATGCCTTGCATATTGTCCATATCATGCATGCTGTGCATCAGTGTACTGCCACGAACCATGGTGAATAGCCCCATCAAGATCAGCAAAATAGCCGCGGTTTTTAATACCCAGCCGCGTGCTTTGGGTGATGCGGATTTGAGTACCACAGGTACAAACATCATGGCAGGCACTGTGCCCAAACCAAAAGCAAACATCATGGCAGCAGATAAACCAATGCTTCCCGAGGTGAGGCTCAGTGCTAAACCTGCATAGACCAAACCACAAGGCAGTAAACCATTGAATAAACCAACCATGAGCCAGCTCATAGGCATGCGACTACTTGTCGCAGCATGAATCCACTTGGTTAAGCCGATAAGTTGCGTGAATTTTGTCATAACTTTTACAAACGGGTCAGGCATCCAGCCAGCCAGCCCCAGACCAAACATAATCATCAAT
>JAUZQX010000193.1 GCA_030950765.1 Ghiorsea sp. | reverse complement strand
CAATCATCCGCATGGTAAAAATATGATTGGTGCATTTTATCAACCCAAATTGGTGTGGATTGACCCCAATGTGCTTGGCACACTTGAACCAAGACAAGTGCCCGCTGGTTTAGCCGAAGTGATTAAATATGGTTTGATTCGGGATAAAGATTTCTTTGCGTGGTTGCAAACCAACATGCAGGCGTTGCTTGATTTAGATGCAGACATCATTAGCCAAGCAATTTTACGTTCATGCGCACATAAGGCCGAAGTGGTAATGGCAGATGAAACCGAACAAGGGCAACGCGCACTGCTCAATCTTGGGCATACATTTGGTCATGCCATTGAATCCATGACGCATTATACCACTTATTTGCACGGCGAAGCTGTTGCTCTGGGTACAATCATGGCGGCAAGGTTGTCTGAGCAGCTTGGTGTGGCTTCACCCAGGCTGGAGGCAGCAGTGATAGAGATATTTGAGGCAGCACAACTGCCCACGCAAATTCCTCACTTTTCAGCAGAAGAATGGCTAGATGCGATGGGGCATGACAAAAAAAATATCGGCAGTTTGATTCGTTATATTTTATTAAACGATATTGGTGATGCTTTTATTGCAGAAAATGTGACCGATACAGATATAAAAACACTGATTGCATCTTTTGCATAGGAAACCTATCAGGCAGAGTAAGGGTTGTTCAGAGCTTCCTTAGGTCTTGGATTCAGTGCCAGCGATCAATCGGCTAACATTATCGTGGTGACGCATCGCCACAGCACCACCGACAACAAGACAAGCTATAAGTGCCGCATCACTATCATGGCTAAACCATGCGATAAAGGGTAAAACAAATGCTGCCCCTATGGATGCAAGGGATACATAACGGGTTATTTTGAAAAGAATGAACCATGCAGCAAAGGTGAATACGGCAGTCAAAGGAATCCATGGTAATAATACACCAAACATGGTGGCAACACCTTTACCACCCTTAAATTTCAAATACACTGGGAAGATATGCCCAAAAAATGCAGCAAGAGCGACGATAAGCACTTGTGATTGGCTAAACTCAAGTTGTAAAGCCAGAGTAACAGGAATGACACCTTTGAGTACATCGGCGATCAGTGTTAATACACCCACTTTTTTTCCACCTGTGCGTAAGGCATTGGTGGCTCCCGTATTACCGCTTCCGTGCTCTCTGGGGTCTTTGCCTGTGAGCCAGCGGGCAAATAAGATACCAAAAGGAATGGCACCAATAAAGTAGCTGGCGGTTGCGAGGATGAGTACAGACTGTTGCATAAGAATTATGACCTACGGTAATGTGTACGTGCTTTATTTAATGCTTGTTGGAGCTGCGCTGCTTGCCCGCCTGTAGCAAGGCTAGGTAATAAGGAAGTGAATGCGGTGGTTTCACCAAATATGCTAGGAAAAGCTTCACCTTGGCTAATGTTATCATATTGTAATAGCTTGAGTTGGTCAGCTGTGATGATTGGCGTAGGTAGAAACTTAGAGACGGTGGCGATTATTTTTGCGCCAATATTGGGTACGGGAAGTAAAGTACGTTTACGCCCTAATGCCTGCATCCACATATCAAGCATAGCTTTAAAGGTATAAACATCATTGCCCGCCAGTGTATAAACCTGTTGTTGTACTTTGGGGTTACCAATACTTTGGACAAAAGCACGTGCCACATCTTCAACCCATATGGGTTGAAATTTGGTATCACCAGAAATAACAGGTAATACAGAACCTATAGAAGAGAGTTGTTTAAAACGCATTAAAAAAGAATCTTGGCTACCAATAATGATGGATGGTCTAAAAATCGTCCAGTTTAAGCCTGATTGGCGCACATATTCTTCAGCTTGGTGTTTTGTTTTTCCATATTCGGTATGTGCAATCGCAGCATCGCTTAACAAAGCACTCATATGCAAAAGCTGGGATACGCCCGTTTTTTTACAAGCATCAATGACATGGTTTGCACCTTTGCTGTGCGCTGCTTCAAAGCTGTTGCGACGGGTGGGGAATAATAAACCGACTAGGTTGATGACCGTATCACAACCTTGCATAGCATCTTCAATGCCTTTTCCAGTTGTAATATCTGATTTCAGCACTTGAATGCCTTTAACAAGCATGTCACGTGCGCGTTCGGGATGACGCGATGTTACGCTGACTTCATGCCCTGCATCGACAGCTTGCCGTGCAATCACACGCCCAACAAATCCTGTGCCGCCAATAATACAAATGCGTTTTCCCATCATTCCCTCCAGAAAAGTCTGCTTAGAAAATTATAAGCCATCAATAGCGCGGCGAAATATACACTGAACGGCATGGTAATGCGATATATGTGACGTAAGGGAAATGGCTAAAGAAAGGTTTTTATACTTTATCTTGCGCCAGTTCACCCTGTGTTTGGTGGTGAATATGATTTTTTTTATCCAAATAAACCAGGTCGGGCGCAAAGTTTTGCGCCTGTTTGACTTTGAGAGAAGCGTAAGTGCAAATAATGAGTGTATCCCCAACATTGGCTTTGTGTGCAGCCGCACCATTGATACCAATGGTATGCGAACCAGATGGGGCAACAATGGCATAGGTGCTAAAACGTTCACCATTGGTCACATTATAAATATGCAGCTGCTCAAAAGGTAAAATATGGGCAGCATGCATCAAGTCGGCATCGATGGCGCAAGAACCTTCATAATCAAGCTCGGCGTGCGTGACTGTTGCACGATGAAGTTTAGATTTAAGCATGGTGACTTTCATATTAGATATCCTTGTTGGGTTGTGTCGGTAGTGGCATATTATCAATGAGCCGTGTTGTGCCTATTTTTACGGCAATAAACACACGTTTGGGTATATGGTTTTCCACATCAAAATCGTGAACAGGTTGCAGTTGTTGTTCATCATAAATGCCAAAATAATCGGGTGTCATGCCTTGTGTGTTTAAGATGTTTTGTCCTGCGGCAAGGCAGTCTTTTATGTCGCCCCCTTGGTGAGCAGCTTGTATGACAGCTTGCAATGCTTTGGGGATAAAGGCGGCAGCATGACGTTGTTCGACGCTTAAATGCTGGTTGCGACTGCTTAAAGCAAGCCCATCGTGTTCGCGCACAGTTTCACCTGTAATGATTTCAATCGGCATGTGTAAATCAACAACCATGTGGCGAATGATACTCAGTTGCTGAAAGTCTTTTTCACCAAACAGTGCCAAGTCCGGGCGCACAATGTTGAATAAAATATTTACCACGGTAATCATACCATCAAAATGCCCTGGTCGGTGTAAGCCACACAAACTTTGACTTAAGGTGTTCACATGCAAAGCGATTTGCATGGGGGGTTCTGCATACAAATTGTCAGGATGAAAAACAAAGTCCACACCTGCTTGCTGGCATAACGCAATATCCGCTGTGAAAGGTTTGGGGTAATGTTGCAAATCCTGTGCATCGTTAAACTGCAAGGGATTTACATAAATACTCACCACCACAACATCGGCAAGTCGTTTGGCTTTACGAATCAGTGAGAGATGACCTTCATGTAAACAGCCCATGGTCGGCACAAGAGCGATTTGCTCCTGATGGTAGTTTGCCAAGACATGTTGCAGCTCTGCTATGGATGTGATGACCTTCAAGTTTGTGCTCGCACATCGCTTACCCAGCGTGAAATCGCAGTC
>JAUZQX010000192.1 GCA_030950765.1 Ghiorsea sp. | reverse complement strand
ACCAGCTTCACCCTTGGCGAGCAGCAAAGGGCTACCGCGCCTTGCGAACCAAAGTTTGTTATTGATTGCTTGAATGCCTGCAATAGCAAATGCGCCTTTGAGTTGGTTTAAAGTGTGAAGGAAAGCAACTTCTGGGTCATTATCCTTTGTAAGCGCTTGCTGCCAAAGCCAAGGAATCGTTTCACTGTCAGTGTCCGAACTAAATACTGCACCAGTTGCGATTAAAGACTCACGTAACTGTTTGTGGTTTTCAATAATGCCATTGTGAACAATCGCAATATTATCAGTTTGATGGGGGTGTGCATTGCGAACTTCTGGCACACCATGGGTTGCCCACCTTGTATGCCCTATGCCCAAATGGCCAGCAAGGGGTGTTTGTTCAAGTAAATGCTCAAGGTTTATAAGTTTACCCTTGGCTTTGCTGGTTTGTAAATGTTGCCCATGTTTGATGCAAACGCCTGCACTATCATAACCACGGTATTCCATGCTTTTGAGCGATTGAAGCAAGATGTTTTGTATATTATTAAAACCTACAGCGCCAATAATACCACACATTTATGCATCACCTTTTTTGGGGCGAACCCAATTTTGTACATGTCTTTGTTCAGGGCGAGCTGATAATGTGAGCCCATCTTGTTTGACTTGCCTGGTGATGATGCTGCCTGCACCAATGGTTGCGCCATTACCGACACTGACAGGTGCAACGAGTTTGGTATCGGAACCAACAAATACATCATCACCAATGGTTGTTTGATGTTTGTTGGCACCATCATAGTTACACGTAATGGTTCCTGCACCAATATTGCAGTTTTCACCCATTAATGTATCACCAATATAACTAAGGTGATTAACCTTACTGCCTTGTCCTATGATTGCTTTTTTCGTTTCGACAAAGTTGCCAATTTTAACTTTATCATCCAGCTGTGTGCCTGGGCGCAAACGGGCAAATGGACCAATCATAGCTTGGTCGCCCACACTGGTTTCTTCGAGGTGTGAAAAAGGTTCGATGGTAATGTCATCAGCCAGCCAGCTGTTTTGCAATACGGCATAAGGACCTACAGTGCAGCCATCACCCAAATGTGTGGAGCCAAGCAATTGTGTACCCGCTTTGATGGTACAATCAAGACCAATATTTACCGATGCTTCAATACGAACAGTATCGGCCTGCTGTATGGTCACACCTTTTTTTTGCCATTCGTGCATAATGCGTTGTTGCATGATGCTTTCGGCTTGTGCGAGTTGAATACGGTCGTTCACACCTAACATTTCATTGGCATCATGCATAATTACTGCCTGAACAGTTGCTGACCTTGCCAACGCCAAAGGCAAAATATCAGGTAAATAATATTCTTGCTGGGCATTGTTGTTTTCTACACCATGTAAACATTGAAAGAGCAATGTGCGATTGACGCAAAAAATACCACTGCTGACTTCATGGATTTTGCGTTGGGCATCATTGGCATCTTTTTCTTCAACAATACCTTGCACTTCATCGTTGATGTCACGAATGATTCTGCCATAACCTTTTGGCACATCCACAATGGCAGTGAGCACAGATACACCAGCGCCACTGCTTTGGTGTTGCTTAACCAAAGTTGCTAAGGTTTCAGCTGTAAGTAGGGGGGTGTCGCCGCAGACAATAAGCACCATATCAGCGGATGTGGGTGCAGATTCGGCTTGTATGACTGCATGTCCTGTGCCCAGTTGTTCTTTTTGCTCTATCCAGTAAAGGTTCTCAGGTTCACCAATGTGTTTTTTTACGGTTTCTATGCCGTGTCCTGCAACAAGGCAAACCGATTCAGGTTGTAAATCTTCTACGGTATGTAAGACATGCGCCAACATGCTTTTTCCCAAAATATCATGCAATACCTTGGGTTTGGCTGAAGCCATGCGTGTGCCTTTACCCGCAGCAAGAATGATAACTTGTAAATTTGAAAAATGATGCAGCATGTATGCTTCCCCAGTTGCGTTTTAATACTAATATTGAAAGCTTAGCTTACATTTTGGTCAAGTCTAGCTGTGATTTTGCACCGTTGGCGGAATACTATGCCCCGCAGCCTGCATAGTGATGGCTTCTGGAAAGTTTTGATAATGCTGTCGGACAACGCAAGCGAGTTTTTCTTTGACAGCTTCATCAATCAAACATGGTGATGTGTTGGGTAAAACATCAATCAGAGCTTGCAGTAGTTTGTCTTGTGGTGGTTGCATTTTAGCCACCCAAGATTGCAATAATTCGCGGTTAACATAAGCAGGTAGTGAGCCCATAATGCCAACATCATTTTGATTGTGCACGAGAAGACCTGTAGTGGTTCCACGGTCTAAGGTGAGCACTTGGAAGAAGTAAAGCGTATGATAATCCAGTTGTTTTGCTTTTTCATCTTCGGTTACTTGGTCTGTGTTTTGCAAGCTATGCTTAAGAATGTTTACATAACAATCAATGGCAGCTTCGCCAACAGCTTGGGCGAGCTTGCAATCAGCTTCTGGGTCGCCTGTGTTGTATTCTTCTAGGTAAAAAAGTGCAATGCCACGGTGGCGATTTAAAGCGGGGATGTAGAAATAGGTATCACCTTGCTGTTTGGCGCTTTCAAACTGTTCAGGGGCTACTTGTTGTAAAACATCAAGGAACTGTTGTTTGTCTTCAAGATTGTCGTTGGCGGGGTTGAGGTCTGCCATCAAACGCCAATAACCTTGCCCACTTTTCATT
>JAUZQX010000191.1 GCA_030950765.1 Ghiorsea sp. | reverse complement strand
CATGATGTCGGTCGCTCTGGCTGGTGGCAAGTCACCCCTTATATCGGCATGACTTTCAGCCTGATTGGCATATTCCAAGAATCAAAAATACTGATGATAAGCGGTGCTATTTTTATGTTATCACTCACTATTATTTTATTGATCTTCCTCGTCAAACCCAGTGATGAAGACAATCAATATGGTGTAAAACCTTAAAGCTTAACTCAGCCATAAAAAAAGGCGAAGCCTAAACTCCGCCTTTTCATACCTTTCACATCTATCCTACACAATAATTGGCACGATACCTACAAGGGGGAGGCATGTGGCACAAGCCATTAAATATCCGCTTGCAGGCTCCTAGTGATGCTTTAGCTTAGCGCCATGCGTTATTCAAAACTTTTCTCCCCTACTCTTAGAGATACTCCTGCCGATGCAGAAGTGGTATCCCATCAACTCTTGCTTCGTGCTGGTTTTATTCGCCGTGTGACTTCAGGTGTGTATGACTATTTACCCTTAGGTCTGCGCGTATTGCGTAATATTGAAAACATCGTACGTGAAGAAATGAACCGCGCTGGCGCACAAGAATTGTTGATGCCTATGGTGCAACCATCTGAGTTTTGGCAAAAGTCTGAGCGTTGGGACAAATATGGCCCTGAACTTCTTCGCTTTAAAGACAGGCACGGGCATGAGTCCTGCCTTGGTCCAACCCATGAAGAAGTCATTTGTGACTTGGTTAGCCGCGAATTGAAATCGTACAAACAGCTACCTATGAACTTATATCAAGTGCAAAACAAATTCCGCGATGAAATTCGCCCCCGTTTTGGTTTGATGCGCGGGCGTGAATTTGTGATGAAAGATGCGTATTCTTTTCATGCCAATGCTGAATGTTTAGCCAAAGAGTATCAAAATATGTTTGATGCTTACCACTGCATTTTTAATCGTTTGGGTTTAAAATTCCGTGCTGTAGAAGCAGATAATGGCTCCATTGGCGGCTCAGCAAGCCATGAGTTTCATGTTCTGGCAGAATCTGGTGAAGATTTAATCACCCACTGTTCAGCTTGCGATTATGCAGCCAATGTGGAAAAAGCATTGTCTACTCCAGTCGAACACACGGCTGAAGACAGTGTTTTAAATGAAGTGTCCACGCCTCATAAAAGTGCAGTGGAAGATGTGGCTGCATTTTTGAAAGTAGAACCATCATCTTTACTTAAAACCCTTGTTTATGTTGCCATTGGCGGTGAAAACGATGGGCAAATTGTTGCTGCTTGCGTGCGTGGCAACGACAATGTACAAGAAATAAAATTAGCGCGCACCATTGGTGCTGATGAAGTTGCTTTGGCATCGGTAGAGCAACTTTTAGCCATTGGCACGGTGACAGGTTTTGCAGGACCCACCCAACTCGACTGCCCTATATATATGGACCAATCGCTGCAACATGCTGTCGGGCTTATTGCTGGTGCAAACAAAAAGGATATACACATCACAGGTCTAAATATTAGCCGTGATGTTCCAGATGCTATTTTTGCTGACTTACGCGAAACCCAAGTCGGTGACACTTGCGGCAAATGCGGCAAGGGACACATGGAAATGTCGCGTGGCATTGAGGTGGGTCACATCTTTGAGCTGGGCACTGTGTACGCTAAACCCATGGAAGTATTGTTTCAAAATGAGCAAGGAAAACGCGATGTCGCCACCATGGGTTGTTATGGTATTGGTGTGTCTCGCTTGATGGCGGCTGTGGTAGAGCAGTGCAATGATGATTATGGTATTATGTGGCCAGTAAACCTCGCACCATTTAAAATATCTGTGATTACATTGGGCAAAAGTGAAACAGCATTTGCCGCATCAGAAAAGATTTATAATGAACTTCTTGATGCTGGCGTGGATGTGGTCTGGGATGACCGCAAAGAAAGCCCTGGCGTCAAATTTAAAGATGCCGAGTTAACAGGTATTCCCCTACGCATTGTGGTGGGTGACCGAGGTTTAGATAACAACGCTTTGGAAATCAAAACACGCTGGGGTGGGAAAGAAGAAGCCACGCCTGAAGCCGTGTGTCAAAAAGCATTAGATATGCTGCAAAGCTTGCAACAGGAGAACAACTGAGCCAAAATTTTAAACAGTTCATGACCGCCAAACATAAAGGCGGTCTGGTCGTGATTTTGGGGCTGGGGTTTTTTATCACCTTGCCGCTGCTATTATTAAGCACGCCCGATGAAAAACAACGGCTCACCCAAAGCACAACCACCATGCGTATTTTAGAACATCATGTGGGTTTACTTGATGTAACCCCCGATGAACGCAAAGCGTTAAAAACACTACTGAACAAAAAAGTAGAGCCTTTAAGCAATCAACCCGAGCGGGATGCATGGGTCGCGCAAGTAAGCCCCCAAATCATGCAGTATGAAAAGAATGAACATAATGCCAAAGTCATTGCCCGATGGGTATGGGTATATACCCAACGCCATGAGTTAGACCCCAACTTAATTCTTGCACTCATTACTATCGAATCACGCTTTGACCCATTCGCTATCAGCAGTGTCGGCGCGCAAGGGCTTATGCAAATCATGCCTTTTTGGAAAAAAGAACTGGGTAATGAAAGCGACAACTTGTTTGATGTTGCCACCAATATTCGTTATGGCTGCGCTATTCTTAAGCACTATTTTAAACGCTACAAAACAGCATCAAAAGCATTGGCAGCCTACAATGGTTCCAAGGGCAAAGTTAAATATCCCAACAAAATATTTGCTGTATTAGAGCAATTTCAGCGCCTTAATTAAGCTCAGCATTGTGATACACTTTTTGCACATCATCACAATCATTTAAAGCTTCAAGTAAACCTTTAAAGTCTTCTACATCATCGCCCGTAACTGCACATAATGTTTGGGGTTCATATGAAATATCATCCACTTCAAATGTAATATCAGGATAAGCTTCAGCAAGCGCTGTTTTGGCTTTAAAATATTCAGTATTAGGCACCAACACTGTAATCATGCCATCTTCAAGCTCAATATCTTGCACATCCACATCTGCCATCATCAACGCTTCAAGCACAGCTTCTTCATCATCACCTTTGAAAACAAACACCGCAACATGGTCAAACATGTGTGCCACAGCACCAGGTCCACCCAGCTTAGAAGCGTTCTTGGTGAAACAT
>JAUZQX010000190.1 GCA_030950765.1 Ghiorsea sp. | reverse complement strand
TCTGAATAAGTCTGGATGAAGCAGATTGTATTTCAGGGCATTCAAAATCCAGGCGTGTGTTGCATGGAATAGCAAGGCTATTGCTCAAACGCACAACGCAGAGTTTGGATGCACTGGACACAATATATGCGTTCATGACTTATTCAGAGCTTCCCTAGGTGATTTACCTAAAGATAAGTAGCTTATAGCGTTGGAACAATGAATGATAAGAAGTGGCGGACCCATATCTGCCATTTTCTATTGGCGAAAAGTAAGCGCAAGGAGCATGGAAATTGATCAAGTATCAAACTGAATTCGAAGGTTATTTAAAAACAACAAAACTTCATGCCAATGAAAGCGTGGATGGAATTATCAAGTCGCTCAACAGCGTTTCCAAGCACTTGGGTATTAATCTAAGCACCAAAAACCTTGGCTCGAATGAAGAAATCAATGATTTTGTAAACCAACTCACTCAAGCAGGTAAACTACCCCCAAAAGCTATCAAACAACATAAAGCTGCGATGCAGTATTATGTTAACATGGCAAATGGACTATAAAGAAGGATAAATTCACTGACAGGTAGTCAACCCAAAGGGTTTGGGCTCCTTTCCCCGAGCTTATTAAAATTTATCAACTCAATAACAACCAGAAATCCACACAGGTCAACACCAGTATTGTCATTTCGGCTGAAGCAAAGGGGAATGAAGAAATCTTGAGCACGTAACCGAACAACGTTTCCTCAGCTACGCCAGAAGTAACAAGAAACGATAATAAAAGTTAAGGAAACCTTTCTCGCATAAGGTTAGGCTTGCGCCATGGCTCAAAAAGAACTAAATACTGGCATCTACGGTATACTACCTGCCGACATCGACACAAATCTACTGCTTGAAAAAGCAGAGGCTGCCCTAGCTGGCGGAGTGAAAACTTTGCAACTGCGCGATAAAAAGAATGGTTTTAAGCGCAAGCTTAAACGGGCAACTGCGCTTCGTGAACTTACCCTCAAATATCAAGCTATGCTTATCATCAATGATTCTAAGCAACTGGCGTTAGGCTGTGGTGCGGATGGGGTGCACCTTGGTAAAGATGACACTACCAACCTTATGTATATCCGCAAAGATGTGAGTGACGATTTCATTGTGGGTATCACAGCCCGTGCCGATGCCCAATATGCTAAAGCAGCCATTTCTCATGGCGCAAACTATGTGTCCTTTGGTGCTGTGTTTGAGAGTCAAACCAAGGCTGACGTGCCTGTGATTGGTCTGCCCCGCTTAACCAAGGCTTGCAGCATGTTTCCCAATACTCCCATTTGCGCCATTGGTGGCATCAGCATGGATAATATTGTGATGATTAAAGCCGCAGGCGCAAGCTATGCCGCAGTTATTTCAAGTTTATTTGATGGAACAGCAGTGGAAATTCAAAATAATGCAACCAACATGGTGACACTGTGGAACAGCGCCCCGTCTGCTTAAGCGTTGGCGGCTCGGATTCTTGTGCTGGCGCAGGGATTCAAGCTGACTTACGTGTGTTTGAAGCTTTGGGTGTACAAGGTTGCTCAGCCATCACCGCGCTCACCGCGCAAAATCCTGAAAACATTTTACATATTCAAGCATCCTCTGTTTTACAATTTGAGGCAGAGCTGCAAGCCATCACCAGCTTTTATGATGTGGCATGTATCAAAACAGGCATGTTATACAATCAAGCCCATATCGAAGCACTGATTCCTTTTATTCGCAATATACCTTTGATTGTTGACCCTGTGTTGATGTCATCATCAGGAAAACTATTGTTTGATGACAATACAGCCAATAAATCTTATCAAGAACTACTACAGCATGCCACACTTTGGACACCAAATTTACAAGAGGCTGCTTATTTTTTAGAGTCCAACATAGATGACCCTATTGAAATAACCTCTGCCTTAATTTTAAAATACCAAACACCTGTTTTACTCAAAGGCGGACATGGGAAAGGGAATGTTTTACGTGATATTTTCTGTGACACCCAAGGAAATATAGAGATATTCGAACACCCAAAACAACCTATATCACCCAGCCAGTCACATGGTACAGGTTGTCGTTTGGCATCCGCTATCGCTGCATATTTCGCAACGGGTAACGATCTGATTTCTGCCATTCACCATGCCCACATTTGGTTACAATCAGACCTTCAATAAGGTCTTTTATAAATCACCTTTATTTCTTTACAAAAAATGATATAATCCGCAACCTTTTTTGTTGGAGGAAGTAAATGATTAAGTTATATTCAAGTGGTGTTTCACCTGACTCACACCGTACACGTATTGTATTGGCTGAAAAAGAGCTGCCTGTTGAAACTTTTGAAATGGATGAAGACAAACTTCCTGCCGACTTCATGAAAATCAACCCGTATGGTAAATTGCCAACAGTAATTGACCGTGACGTGGTATTTTTTGAACCTTCTGTAGTCAATGAATACTTGGATGAGCGTTATCCTCACCCACCACTTAAACCTGGCTCACCAGCAGAACGCGCACAAATGCGTTTGGCTGTGATGCGTATTGAAGAAGAAGTTTATCCTTTGCATTACAACCTAGTTAGATTGAAAAAGAAATCTGAACCAAGCAAGAAGATGAAAGCATACTTGGCATCACTTGATGGTTACTTGGCAAACCAAGTATTCTTCATTGGCGAACAGTATTCTTTGGCAGATATTACGTTGGCTCCTGTCTTGTGGCGTTTAGAATCTAACGGCATCAGCACTTTTGACTGGCCAAGCCTTGAAGCATATATGGACAGAGTTTTTGAACGCCCTGCATTCGAACGTTCACTCTCTGAACATGAGAAAATGCTACGCGATAGCTTGTAGGCTTTGCTTTAAACCTTTCCTAAAGCCTACACCGTTGCAAAACGTGTAGGCTTTTTTATTTTAACACACGGAGCTTTAATGACTACGGACATTCAATCACTTAAACCTGACTTATCACACCTCAAAGGTGTGCGTGTGATTGCTGCAATGTCTGGTGGCGTTGATTCTTCTGTTGTTGCCGCACTGCTCAAAGAAGCTGGCGCTGATGTTATTGGTGTATTCTTGCATGTGTGGGATTATAACCGCGATGAAGTGTCTGGGCATGGTTCATGTTGCTCATTGGATGATGCTTATGATGCACGCCGTGTTTGCGACCAAATTGGCATTCCCTTTTACAATATGGATATGCGCGAAAACTTTCGTGAAAATGTCATCAACCCTTTCATTGAAGACTATGAAACAGGACGCACCCCCAACCCATGCGAACGTTGTAATCGCTTTGTGAAGTTTGGTGCCTTGCTTGATGCAGCCGATGAGTTGGAAGCAGAATTCATCGCCACAGGTCATTATGTACAACGCAAAGATGATGCTGAAGGTGTACATATTTATCGTGGCAACGATCAAGTTAAAGACCAAAGTTATTTCTTAGCCACCACCAACAAACAACAAGTTTCCCGTATTTTATTTCCTGTAGGTCACTTGCAAAAAGATGGTACCCGTATTCTTGCCCGTCATTATGATTTGATGACTGCTGAAAAACATGAGTCCCAAGATATTTGTTTTATCCCCGCAGGCAATCGCATTGCGTTCCTTAAAAAAGAAGGAGCCGAAGCTGGGTTTCGTGCTGGCGATATTATGGATAAAGAAGGTAATATATTGGGCAAACATAAAGGCATTGCTCATTTCACACTGGGGCAACGCAAAGGTTTAGGTTTACCCAATGGTCCTTGGCATGTTGTAGAGTTAGATGGTGTAACTGCACGCGTGATTGTCGCCCCCCCCGAAGATGCATTGATTCGTGAGGTAACTGTTTCTGGAACAACTTGGTTACGCGATATTAAAGAAAATGAACAAGTATTATCCAAAGTTCGCTACCAAATGCGACCTTC
>JAUZQX010000019.1 GCA_030950765.1 Ghiorsea sp. | reverse complement strand
GTGATTCTTATTGATGAGCTTGCAGATTTGATGATGGTGGCTGGCAAAGAAGTGGAACAATCGATTTGTAGGCTGGCGCAAAAAGCAAGGGCAGCAGGTTTGCATTTAATTTTAGCCACACAACGCCCGAGTGTGGATGTGATTACCGGTTTGATTAAGGCGAACTTACCAAGCCGTTTGGCATTTCAGGTGTCTTCAAAAATTGATTCTCGCACCATTCTTGACCAAATGGGTGCAGAGCAACTGCTTGGGCATGGTGATGCCTTGATTTCAAATTTAGGCAGAGAAGTTCAACGTGTGCATGGTGCATTTATTGAAGACGATGAAGTGATAAGTTTGGTGGCACATTTGAAAGAACAAGGTGAGCCTGAATATCGTATGGAAGTGTTTGCTGTATCTGCAGATGGTGAAGAAGGTGAGCAGAATGAATTGGATGATGAAAAAGATAGCAAATACAACGAAGCTGCCGATTTAATCGCAGAAAAAGGTAAATGTTCGGTATCTATGGTGCAACGCTATTTACGCATTGGTTACAATCGGGCAAGTCGTATTGTGGAACAAATGGAGCGGGATGGTTTGGTAAGCCCACCGGGTGGCGGTGGTGTGCGTAAAGTCCTGTCGCGTTCTACAGATGAAGCAGGTTTTGATGTTTAATTTACTAAGGGGTATTTTGTTTGCAGTGTTGATGTTGCAGCTTGCTGGCGTTCAGGCAGCGGAACATACCACAGCACTGGATAAACATTCAGCCTTGGGTGTTGCCCTTGTGAAAATGTCTGTATTGCGAGGTTTTTCAGCAGATTTTGAGCAGGTTTTAACGTATGCCGAGGGTGGTAAACGTGTTTATCAAGGGCAGTTGGCTGTGTTGCGACCAGGTAAGTTTCGTTGGCATTATACCAAGCCCTATCAACAACTTTATGTGAGTAATGGTGATGGTATTTGGTTGTATGAGCCAGATTTGTTGCAAGCACAAAAGCTACAAGATTTGGGCGATGTCGACCCTATAGTGATGCAACTTTTGGATGGGCGAGTTAGTCTTGATGATGTGCACGTATTGCAGCATGAAAGTTTTGATGATGGCTTGTCGAGTTGGCATGTGCGCATTGGCAAAAAACAGCAGCAGGTTGAAGTATGGTTGGGTGTGAAAGCGCAGCAATTGATATGGATTGAGAGTAGGGATATGTTATCCAATCGTAATCGATTACACTTACAACATATGAAACAAACACCACCTGCGGCAGAGATATTTGAGTTTACAGCACCAGAAGGTGTGGATGTGATTGGGGCAATGGAATGAAATTAAGTTTAAAAGTATTGAGTGTTTGTGCCTGTGCCTTCATGAATATACAGAGTGCATCGGCAGCAGCATTGGCACATGATGATTTAACAGCAGCAGCGGCGGGTGCTGCCAATGCCGTAGTGGCGGGAGCAGATGATATTTCAGCTGCGTTTTATAATCCTGCAGGGTTAGCATGGCAGGAAGGTGTACAAGCCATGGTGGGCAGCCAATCCAACAGCCGTGGTATCAGTGGTGGTGCAGCGGGTTCTGGTGATGGTAATATGCGGGATTTAAGTGTGTTTGCTATATCATGGTTGCCTCAAGGTGGAAGCTGGGGTGTGTCTGGTTCCATTGCGACACCATATATTACGCAGACGAATTGGAACAACCAGTTTGCACAGGCTATTGGTCGCACAGATATGCAATTTCAACGGTATAGTTTGGATACTTTTTATAGGGTAAATAATACACTTGGTATTGCAGCAGGTTTAGATATTTATGATACGGGCATCAGTTTGGCTAGCAATGCGTCGTCTTTTTCAGCTTCAGGTTGGAGTAGCGTGGGTGGGCATATTGCAGCGCGTTGGCAATTTATGCCATTTTGGATGATGGGTGCGACCTACCGCCAAGGCGCGGATGTATCGGTAAACAATGCAGCGGGTGATAGCTTTGCCATGACTTTGCCCGATGAGTTGACCATTGCCGTAGCCCATGATTTGATGGATGATGAAATACGTCTTGAGCTTGCAGTGAAACGTAGCACATGGTCGTCATTACAAGATTTAACAGTGGAAAATAATGGCTCAATATTACAGTCATTGCCTACAAACCTCAAAGATACCACCGATGCTTCTATGGGTTTGACGTGGTTTTGGCGTGACCGTACCCAGCTTAGGTTTGGTTATAGCTACCTTCAAGGTGCCAATGACTTGTCTGCTTATCAGCCTGCTATTGCAGATTTAACAGGGCATAAGTTGACCACGGGTTTTGGTGGTACAATGTCAGGTATGCATTTGGACGTATCGGCAAGTTATGCGCTTTATCCACAAACTACGGTAACAGGTGTGAATGCAGATAGTTATAAAGACTCATTGCTGACATGGATGTTTACCCTAAGTAAGACGTTTTAAGTTTTATGTTTCTCAAATGAACATAGGTTTGCCAGGTTTGCAGCTTTCAGATGTTCAGGTTCCGCTTGCGCACAGGCTTCGCCCAAGTTCATTACAAGAAGTACAAGGACAATTGGACTGTACTGAACCTTCTGGTTGGTTTGCCCAAAGTGTTGCTGAAGGGCGAGCCGTTTCCTGTGTCTTTTGGGGACCGCCGGGCGTGGGTAAAACGACGCTAGCACGTATTATGGCTGAGCATGCTGATATGCCATTCGCCCAACTCTCGGCGGTATCTGCAGGAAAAAAAGAAGTACAAGATGTCGTGGCGCAAGCCAAACAAACAGGTCGGACTCACCTTTTATTTTTAGATGAAATCCACAGATTTAATAAAGCACAACAAGATGTTTTGTTGCCTTATTTAGAAGATGGAACGCTGATACTGGTTGGTGCAACCACTGAAAACCCATCATTTACATTGAACAATGCCTTATTATCACGTTGTCGTGTGATTGTGCTTAAAGCACTAAGCTGCGAAGCTGTGGCAAGAATTTTAAGCCACGGGATGACTGCGTTGCAAGATACGTCGCCTACATTTTTCATGGATGAGGATGCCTTAATGTGGTTAGCACAAGCGGCAGATGGCGATGCGCGGTATGCCTTAAATGCTTTGGAAGCCATTTATGATGCAGGCAAAGGTATGGCGTGGACATTGGCTGATGTTGAAAAACAATGGCAACGTAGACAAGCCAAGTATGACCGCAATGGTGATAGCCATTATGACTTGATTTCAGCCTTGCATAAGTCGATTCGCAGCTCGGATGCCGATGCGGCTGTATATTGGTTGGCGCGTATGCTTGAAGCTGGTGAAGAGCCATTGTATTTGGCGCGGCGTTTGATTCGCATGGCAACAGAAGACATTGGTTTAGCAGACCCCAAAGCTTTAACTTTGGCGCTGGATGCACAGCGTATGTTTGAAATCTTGGGCTCACCAGAAGGGGAGCAAGGTTTGTTTGAGGTGACCATTTATTTGGCATTAGCCCCCAAGAGTAATGCTGCATACATGGCTGAAAAAGCGGCACGAAGATTAGCCAAAGAAACCCAACATTTGGATGTGCCGACTCATCTCAAAAATGCACCAACCAAACTGATGAAACAGATTGGGCATGGCGAAGGTTATCAGTATGCACATCATGAAACCGATGCGGTGGTAAGCCAAAAACATTTTCCTGATGCGATGGATGAGGTAACTTTATTTGAACCTGTGGCGCGTGGTTTTGAGAAAACACTGGCAGAGCGCAAGGCTTGGTTGCAAGCTAGACGTGATGAAAAGCGGAAGGGATAAGGTTATATGTTAAAACAAGTTGCTGCTATTGCAGTGGGAGCATCCATGGGTGCGGTGTGTCGTTGGTGGGTGGTATTGCTGATGCAACGCTGGTTTGGCACAGGTTATCCGTGGGCAACGTTGTTGGTGAATGCTGTGGGGAGCTTTGCTTTGGGTTTTTTGGTGGTTTGGTTTTTAGACAAAACACATTTGAGTGATTTGCTTCGTTTATTGCTCACTGTTGGTTTCCTTGGTTCATTCACTACATTTTCTACCTTTTCAGTGGAAACTGTTCGTTTGATGGAGCTGGGTTCGATTGGTGAGAGCCTTGTGCATACGGTGGGTTCGGTCATGTTGTGTATTACGATGGCGTGGTTGGGTATGTTGCTGGCAAAGGTTTAACAGCTCAGAGATATTTTCAGTATGAGGGTGGGAGGCAAGATGCAGGAAGGGAAAAAAATATCACACAATACGGGAATGTTCGTGCGTTATATACGCATATTAGTTGCTTTTTCTATTTGTGTTGTGTTCGGTTTTAGTGTGTATCACATTATACATGGTGAACGAATCTTAGCTATTGTTGAAGCACTGATGTTTGTTATGTTTAGTGGCGGGCTGATCGTTCTTCGCAATCCAAATAACGTGCGTTATGTGATGCATATGATGATGGCAGCGGGTTTGGCAGGTGCCTTGTTTAACATGCGTGTAGAAAGCAATACGGTGATGTGGATGGGGGCACTCATTATTGGTGCGTTTACCTTATTTGAAAGAAAAGCAAGTATTGCTTGGGTTGTTGTTGTCAATGTTTGCGTTCTGGTATTTATGCTTTTTGATTATGTTCAGGAAGTCCCTGTATATTCAACTTATTTTGCGATAAATGTGGTTCTCAGTTGTTTTTGGTTAAGTATGATTGCTTACTTTGCATATCGAAATGCAACAGAGCAACATCAGTGGACGTTGGCGGAAGAAACTGAGCGGGAAAGGAAAAACATGGCTCAGACTTTGGCTGGTGGTATAGCGCATGTGATGAACAATGAAATGTTAGCGATTGTTGGTCGCTTGGAGTGTCTTCAATTTCGTTTGAATAGAAAAGAAGATGTGCAAGAATTAGAGCAGATTGTTGAGATGGCGATGAAAGTGAGCGAACACAGTAATCGATTGGCATTGTATGCGCAGCCTGATCATGAGCAAAAGCAAACGTTTCACTTGTCTGATACGTGTATGGCGGTGGTCAAGCAGCATGGAAAAAGTTTACCCAGTGAGATTCAGCTTAACCTTAAACAATCCGAGTTTCCTATACAGTGTTTTGGTGATGAAGTGCAAATTGCACAAGCTTTGGCGCAAATAGTTGAAAATGCTCAAGATGCGATTGCCGAGCGCTGGAAACAACGAGGGCGGGTCAGCGATGGGCATATCGGCATCTCGTTTGATAAAGAAAACATTGTGGACCATATTGATGGTTTGAAAGCAGGAGAATATGTACGTATTACCGTTGCAGATGATGGTTGTGGTGTTGCTGAGGATATGAAGAATCAAGTGTTCAAACCTTTTGTCACTACAAAATTAGCAGGGCGCGGTTTAGGTCTAGCTGTTGCACAAAGTATTGTTCACCGCCACGGTGGTAAGATTGGTTTTGAGAGTGATGTGGATAAAGGCAGTTTATTTCATATTTGGTTACCCATATCAGAGAAGGTTAAAGCCAATTTAAATTAGGTAAGCGTAGGCTTTACCTATTGCAAACGAAAAGTGATAGGTAGCAGGTGTGTTCCATCGTGCAATGGTAGTGACTGTATTGATGCGATGCCACGCCGTGCAGCACGGTCTAACACTTGGTAACCTGTAGATACCAACATCGTAACATGTTGAATGTTATGTTGGTGGATTTCGAGTGAGAATTTGGCTTGTCCTTCCCAGCCTCGGCGCAGCGCTTGTTTTGGGTAGGTTATTTTTGTCAGAATGACCCGTTGAATATCTTTTGGGATAAGTGCGGGGTTTGCACTGTTTTTCTGTGGTTCTTTAATTTGTGGTTTATCTTGTTTGATACGTTTTTTGGGTATGTCTTTTTGTTCTTGGACACTGCTACTTTTATTGTTTAAATGCCGTGTTGCAAGTATTTTTTGTACGGTTTTATTTTTTACAGGTGGCGCAGTGTTTGGTTCTTTTTTTTGTAGAGATACTTGTGGTAAAAGTGTGATTTCTAGCATTTTTTTATCTGTAACAAGCATGGTTGTTGGGTAGTTATAGAAAAGAATAAAGGCATGTACACCCAACGCAGCACAAAGTGCTACGGCAGGTGCAACATACCTTGGTTGAAACATTAGAAGGTAGCGTTTACGCCAGCATAGGTCGCACGACCAGCCACAGCATAACCTGATACTTCTTCATATACGCGGTCTTGTAGGTTTTCAACTCTAAACTTCGCTTTCCAGGCATCGTTTATCGCATAACTCAGGCGCAAATCTGTTTTGTTATACGCATCCAATGCTTGGGTATTTGCACCATCAGAGAAACGTTTACCCACCACTTGATATTGCACTTCAGCATGAAGCCCAGAAACATCAGTACCCAGTGTAATACTTCCTGAATCCTGCGCTCTGCGTGCTAACCACAAACCTGTTGTGTCATCAGTTGCATTCACAGTCGTCCAATTGGCGCGAAGGAAACCAAGTGTATGACGAACGCTTGCGCTTAACTCTGTGCCTTTGGTTGTTGCTTCACCAACATTAGTTGGGCTATAAAAGAAGTTGGCATCTGGTGCCCACACAATCAAATCTTTATAGCGCGTATTGAAATAAACCACGCCAATATTATAACTCAGTACATCAGCTTGAACCTTATAGTTCAAACCAATATCCCAACCTTTGCTGGTTTCAGGTTTGAGGTTTGCATTGCCTGCAGAAAATGCGGATGCAGGATAATACAAATCATTGATCGATGGTGCTTTAAAACCCGTGCCGTAGTTGGCGCTCACACTAAACGCTTCATTGGCATGAAAGACACCACCAAGTTTATAGGTGTTTTGGTTGCTGCTCACAGAGTTTTTATCATAACGAACAGATGCATTAACATCAATACGATCAAAGTTGTTCGCAAAGGATGCAAATAGCGCTTGCTGTGTCATTGTTTCATCAAAACCAGCGCTGGTACTTTTACCATTGTCCTTGTGAACATCTAAACCAAACAATACCGATGTTGTGTTAAGGTCGAGGTGGTTTTGCCATGTAAGTTGGTCAACGGTGGTTTTAAAATCAGAGTTGTTAAAAGAGCCTGGTGCAGGATCAGTGCCCACTACATCATCAGTCGAGCGAGAGATTTGTAATGTACTTTCAAAAGTATCTGAAAATGGATATATAACTTTAACGCTGCTTATATTTTGTTTGGTTTTTTGGGTGTAATTTAATATGTCACCAAGATCAAAAGCAAATGTTACAGGGTCAAATACAAAACCATCCAAATCGGTTGTGCCTGTCACATTGCGTACACTTAATGCAATATCAGCATCACCAGCTTGAAAACCAACACGCCCTGATAATGTGGTGCGCTTATAAGGGTCAGCTTCTGTGCCCACTGCCGCAACTGAAAAACCATCGGTGCTTAAAGTGTCAGCCGATAATGCATAGGTTACACCATTGTCCGTACCACCTTGTACAGATACACCCCCTGATTTCGTGCCATATGTTCCAGCTTCTGAAAATGCTTGTGATTGAACACCTTTTTTACCTGAACGTGTGAAAATTTGAATCACACCCGCCATGGCATCAGCACCATAAAGTGAAGATTGTGCGCCGCGTACAATTTCAATACGTTCAATATCAGCCGTGGAAAGGTTTGCCCAATCAAAGCTACCAAGAGTCACAGAACCCACGCGTACACCGTCAATTAAGACCAATGTATGCCCACTATTACCGCCGCGAAGGAATACCGAAGTGCTTTTGCCCAAGCCACCGTTTGCCGCGACATCAATACCCGCTTGTGTGCGTAAAATATCAGCAACTGTAGTTGCTTGTGATGTTTCAATATCATCACGTGAAATGAGGGTAGTATCAGCGCTCACATTGGCTGGGTTTTCAGCAATGCGTCCTGCTGTGACCACCAAAGGTGATAATTCATCTGCCTGAGCAGATACAGTCATCACTTGCGATGCCAAGACACCAATCAGTGCTGTTTGTTTTAATGTTTTTTTGTTGAAGGGGTTCAATGTGTTTCTCCATTTGCGCCCGCCGCGCGTATTACTATTTGCGGTTAAGCTTGGTTGGAGATGTTGAGGTGACAGAAAACTATTTTAAACATGAAAAACAGGTATCCACCGACCTGCCTCCCACCGAGACTTAATCCGTTGTGAAGCTCGTAAACTTCATGTTCTAGGCCGGTCTCCTGGCTCACCTTCATCCGCATTTATTCAAACCTTCCCAAGCATATTGCCCAGTGGCGTGTGTATAAAATTGTCAG
>JAUZQX010000189.1 GCA_030950765.1 Ghiorsea sp. | reverse complement strand
ACCTATCAAACATATCCCTGAATCACTTTCTAATTACGGCTTGAAGTTGTCTAAAGCTGGAAACAAACTGACTTATCATTATGATGCAACATCGGATGGTGCAGATTTAACTGCCCTTTTGCAGTCCATCAGTGATGCAGGATTAAACCTCAAAGACATGCAAACCAAACAAAGTTCTTTGGAAGATATATTCGTCGATCTTTTGGCAGAAACAACATGAATTTGCGTGCTGTCTCCACGATTTACAAGCATGAAATGTTGCGTACATGGCGCACACTTTTTCAAAGCGTTGCTTCACCAGTGTTATCCACCTCGCTTTATTTTATCGTTTTTGGCACTGCCATCGGCTCACACATTCAAGCCATTGAAGGCGTATCATATGGTTTATTTATCGTGCCTGGTTTAATCATGCTTGCCATCCTCACCCAAAGCATTGCCAACGCATCTTTTGGCATTTTCTTCCCCAAATTTACAGGTGCAATATACGAAGTGATGTCTGCCCCAATTTCATTTTTCGAGATTTTGTTGGGTTATGTAGGTGCTGCTGCCAGCAAATCATTTATTATTGGTATCATTATTTTAATCACTGCTAACTTGTTTGTAGACATTCAAATTGCCCACCCCCTTTGGATGCTCACTTTTCTGATTTTAACATGTATTTCATTTAGTTTACTCGGTTTTATCCTTGGTTTGTGGGCGAAAAATTTTGAGCAACTACAAATTGTGCCACTTTTAATTATCACACCCTTAGTCTTTCTCGGCGGCACCTTTTATTCGGTAAATATGCTGCCACCTATTTGGCAAACCATCACTCTATTTAACCCTGTACTTTATTTGGTGAGCGGTTTCCGCTGGAGCTTTTTTGAAGTATCTGATGTCAATGTTTGGCTAAGTTTAACAGTGATACTTAGCTTCTTGGCTATCTGCATTACAATGGTGTGGTGGATGTTTAAAACAGGCTACCGCTTAAAAAAATAATGGCTTTTAATCATGTATAATAACTTCTTCGGGTTTAAGGAAAAACCATTCACCATCGCGCCCAACCCGCAATACTTGTATATGAGTAAGCGGCATCAAGAGGCTTTAGCCCATATGTTGTATGGCTTGCGGGGTGAAGGAGGCGTAATGGTGCTAACGGGCGAAGTAGGCACGGGCAAAACCACCATTTGCCGAAGTCTGCTCAATCAATTACCTGAAAATACTGATGTGGCATATATCATTAACCCTAGGCAATCCGAAACGGAAATGCTGGCAAGCCTGTGTGATGAATTGCATATTGCCTGCGTAGACCCAAGCAGCATTAAAAGTTTAACCGATGCGCTCAATCAATATTTACTGAGTACCCATGCCAGAGGTCGGCATACCGTTTTAATCATTGATGAAGCGCAAAATTTAGAAATTGCAGTGCTTGAGCAACTTAGGCTTTTAACCAACCTTGAAACCAATGACAAAAAACTGCTGCAGATCATGTTGCTTGGGCAGCCTGAGTTGTCGGATATATTGCAACGCCAAGATTTAAGGCAGTTTGCCCAGCGCATTACTTCGCGTTATCACCTCACCCCCTTGGATAAAGATGAAGTTGCGGCTTATGTAAACCATCGCCTTGCCATTGCAGGTTGTGATACGAAAACCATTTTCTCCAAAGCTGTGTTGGGTGTATTGTTTAAATATTCAGCTGGCATCCCTCGCCTCATCAATTTGATTGCAGACCGTGCATTACTTGGTGCTTATGCATCGGAAAATAAACAGATAAGTAAAATAATTTTGCAACAAGCCAAGCAAGAGGTATTGGGTGAAACATCACTGCAAGTCAAAAAATCACATCCGTCCACCTTACCTTATCTGCTTGTATTGACGGTCTCCATTGCTGCACTTTGGACTTGGAATGAAACACAAACAGCACTAACGCAAGCCGTGAATCATACTATCGCAGCACCATCGCCACATGTGCAGACCACAACAAAACCAGCCAAGGAAATCGTAAAACAAACAGCTTCCCCCAGCAAAGAAAAAATGCCCAAAAGTCAGTATACTCCTAGTATCATATCAAAAAATGATGCTTTTATTCCTCTCTTCAAAACATGGGGTATCACATATCATCCAGCCACGGATGGTGATGCCTGTGCTTTTGCTAGGACACAACAACTTGCATGTTTACGACAACGTGGTGATTTGGCTGCCATGCGTAACTTGGACAGACCAGCCGTGCTCACCATAAGCGATGAAGCAGGACAAACCGTATACGCTGCGATTACATCGTTAACGGGTGTAGCTGCCCACGTCGTGGTGCAAGACATATATACTGAAATACCATTGAACCAACTGGCGCTGCAAAGTCACAATGATTTCACATTGTTATGGAAAACTCCCCAAGCTTATGATGCACCTGTGCGCCCTGGACATCAAGGCAAGCTAGTGGCTCTGCTAGCAGAGCAAGTCACACAAGCGCTTAATCAAAGCTGGATAGGCACACCACGCACGGTGTATGACGAAACACTCAAAGAACAGGTCAAAATACTACAGCGCCAAGAAGGTTTAAATCCTGATGGCGTGGCAGGACCGCTAACTTGGATTCACATCAACCGCTTGAATCACATTGTTGCGCCAAATTTACGCAAGGCTGTACCATAATGTCCTATATCTTGGATGCCTTAAACAAAGCGGAAAAAGATAGGCAACAAAACACCCCTGATTTGACCGAAACACAATACCGCACCACAACATTACCAGCACCTAAAAAAAACAATAAAACATGGCTCTTAGGACTGGTTTTTATAACTCTTTTATGGGCAGTGTGGTTTATATTTAACCCCCAAGAAACCAGTCTGCCTGTGATACAAGAAACGCCTCAAGCAGCGCGACCTACCCCCATTACCCAGCCCAGACCTATTGTTGAGGCAGTTATAAAACCTGCGGAAATGACAAAGCCTATTGAAAAAAATATACCCAACATCATGGGTTTGGATGAAAGTATTCGTCATCAACTACCACCCATCCAAATTTCCGCACATATTTATAGTGATGATGTAAAAAAACGCTTGGTCATCATCAATGACCAAGTCAAACACGAGCAGCAGTATGTTGGTGAGCAACTACAGCTCATCCATATCACCCCCCACGGTATTCAACTTCAATATAAAAATACTCTTTTTAGCATGTCCGTGAAAGACCAGTGGCCTTCCTATTAGGTCAAGTTCAACCAAGGTGACCTGATTGATTATCTACCACATTGCTCCTGAGCACCAGCTAAAATAGTTGCAACTTCGGCCGCTACTGCAGGCACTTGCGCCACATAAGCTGTGCCTGTAATCGCCTCAATTTGCGCAACAAAAGAGCGCAAGTGATTGCGTGAACCACATAATAAATTGTCATAGGTTTGAATAATTAAAGCGTGTGCAGGCTGCACCTGTGCTTTTTTGGCATTAATATCGTCAATATCTACTTCTTCAACTTTTGCACCTACCATCAATGCATTGAGGTCTGTTGTTGCACCACCTGTCGCCGTGCCAATCAGTTGATCATAAAGGGATTGCAAACCAACATCTGTATATGTATTGCTTTGCCCTGTGGATGGGTCTGCCTGACCATAGGTATTCAATAAATCTAACATCTTTTGTGCGTGCCCAACTTCTGAATTAAGCGAAATGTTTTGAAAAATCGTTAATGTTGAACCACGAACAGTAAAAATATTCATATACAAATCGCGCGCCAACTCTTCTTCTTCACGCATATATTTTAAACCTGCAATTTCATTGGCAGTGAGCGGTGTAGAGAGCCCTGCATCTGCTGTGTTTGAACCATTATTTGTATTGCCGCATGCTGCCAGCAGTGCCCCTGCCCCAACGGTAAAAAACCATGCTACTTGTCTCATCATACTACTCCTCTTTTTAAGTTTGACGAATACTTATTGATGTATATTAAATTATAATGAATATCTAATATGTAAGAACGCGTCTTGCGTGGCGACTATACGAGCATACAATCAAGCTGATGTGACATCAGACACAAGGAATTATACATGCTGAAGAAAAGTTTACCCCTGCTCATCATCGCAGCCCTCACTTCCCTATTTATCTTATCAGGGTGGCATGAGTATTTAAGCTTTGAACAGTTGCGAGAGCATCGCTTAACCTTAAATACTTTGGTTACAGAGCAGCCTTGGCTGGCTGGCTTGGTTTATATCTTGATTTATGTAGTCGTGGTCGCATTATCACTGCCTGGCGGCACAATCATGACTTTAACAGGCGGCTTTTTATTTGGTGCAGTTTGGGGTGGTTTGTACACTGTGTTCGGTGCGACACTGGGTGCGACAATTATCTTTTTGATTGCCAAAACCTCCTTGGGTGATGCCCTACTTGCCAAAGCAGGTAAGTCGATTCAATCCATGAAGGCAGGGTTCAACGAAAATGCGCTCAGCTACATGTTTGTCTTGCGCCTCGTACCTTTATTCCCCTTCTTTATTGTCAACTTAGCCCCTGCATTTTTAGGCGTGCCTTTGCGGACTTATGTGATTGCCACATTTTTTGGCATCATGCCTGCTACATTTGTATTTGCACTGGCAGGCAGCGGGCTTGGCAAGGTGTTTGAACAGGGTGGAGAGTTTTCCATCGCTGGCATTTTAACGCCTGAAATGATTGGAGCACTGCTTGGTTTAGCCTTGTTATCACTTATCCCTGTTGGTTACAAAAAATGGCAGAACCGAGGTGTATCATGAATACAATTCAAACAGATATTTGTGTAATTGGCGCAGGTTCTGGCGGTTTGTCCGTTGCTGCAGGTGCTGTGCAAATGGGTGCAAGTGTTGTGCTGATTGAAAAACATAAAATGGGTGGCGATTGCTTAAATACAGGCTGTGTACCATCCAAAGCCATGCTTGCCGCAGGGCATGTGGCGCAAACCATGCGTGACGCGTCTGCATTTGGCATTGCAGCTGTAGAACCCAATGTGAATTGGGGGAAAGTACACGGGCATATCCATGATGTAATTGCCCAAATTGAGCCCAATGATTCCGTGAATAGATTTGAAGGTTTGGGTGTTCATGTGATCCAAGCTGCTGCGGAATTTATCGACCAAAACACAGTCAAAGCAGGCGAGCAAACCATCCAAGCCAAATATTTTGTTATTGCCACAGGCTCATCGGCTTTTGTGCCGCCCATTGATGGTGTAAATGATGTTCCCTACTTCACCAATGAGAATATTTTTAACAACACATTGCCAATTGAACACCTTATTATCATTGGTGGTGGGCCGATTGGCATTGAACTGGCTCAAGGCCATCGCAGATTGGGTGCAAAAGT
>JAUZQX010000188.1 GCA_030950765.1 Ghiorsea sp. | reverse complement strand
CATGCCGCTGTCATAATCGTGACTTCATTTTGCGCTTTATTATCACTTAATTCAGGGCAAGGCACATCCCAAAATTTAAGGGTAAACTTAAAATCATTGTTTTGCCGCACCAGTGCCATGCCAACCATTGGCACACCTTTGGCAACAAAAGGCGCTGGCAGATGAGATGTGCTGGCGATATGCCCTAAAAACGGCACTTTAATGCCATTACCTGCGCCCATGTGTTGGTCTAGGGCGGAAACAATGCAGTGGTTGTTTTTAAGGGCTTTAAGCAACCAGCGCACACCTGTATTCCTTGAATAAAGCTGTGTGCCAAAGCGAGAACGCGAGGCAAGCGTGTAAGCATCTAAAGGTTTTTGGTTGAGTTGGCGATAAATCATTGATGTTTGATAACCCAACATGGCTGGCATTAAACCCATCAATTCCCAGTTGCTAAAATGAGAGGCAAGCAAAAACACGCCTTTTTGTTGTGCCAAGACATGCGTAAGCACATCTTTGCCTTCAATCGCGACATGCTTGAGCAAATCATCACTGCCTGCAGAAAACACATAAGGGATTTCCAATAAAGTGCGCCCCATTTGTTTAAATGCTTGTTTGGCAATCTTGGTGCGCTCTTTTTTGGGTTTTTCGGGGAATACACGAGCGAGATTTCGCAGTGCAATGCCTCGGTGTCGTTTATCTAGCCTATAATACAACCAACCCAAAGCATCACCCAAGGCATGCATAATGGGCATAGGCACTTTGGCAAGCCCGCTAAAAAGAAGGCGTGTCCAAACGGGTACTTTGATGGTGTCCTTAGACATTAATCAGCCAAAGACTTTGCCTCATCAATCAACATCACTGGAATATCATCACGAATCGGGTATTCCAATTTACATTTATCACACGTTAGACCCGTTTTATCGGCATTGTACTGCACATCACCCTTACACTTGGGGCAAGCTAAAATTTCAAACAAACCTTGGTCAATCATGAAAAACTCCATTAAACACTTACATATATGTCGCAAGCATAGCCTTGATAGCGGCATAGGAAAACAAAAACAAACATGATGATTGCAGCATAAAGAAGCCTGCCTATACTTGCGCCAGATTTATCCCTATTTTTTATTCAAAGGTGGTTGTTTGATGTACGAGTTTATTTCCCAAGGTGGTGTAGTGATGTACATCCTGATTGCCACTTCGCTTCTTTCACTGACGATTATTTTTGAGCGTTTGTGGAGCCTTCGCTCATCGGTTGTAATTCCTGTTAAAAAGATAAAAAAGGTTGAAGATGCCGTGCGTGAAGGTAATGCTGAAGAAGCCTTAGAGTTATGTAAAAATAACAACACAGCCATGAGTCGTATCCTTTGGGTGGCTTTGAAAAACCGTGGTGTTAAACGCAGCATCATGAAAGAGATTTTAGAAGAAGTTGGTAGACAAGAAGTTGCCCATCTTGAGCGTTTTGTAGGCATTTTGGCATTGGTTGCTGCCATTGCGCCGCTTTTGGGTTTATTGGGCACAGTGATTGGTATGATTGAAGTATTTCAGGTGATTTCTGTTGAAGGTGTGGGTAAGGCTGATGTGTTGGCATCGGGCATTTCTAAGGCTCTGAACACCACCGCAGCAGGCATGTCGATTGCCATCCCAACCCTTGTGGCTTACCGCTTCTTTGAAGCCAAAATCAACCGCTATGTGGTGGATATTGAACAACATGCACTGTATTTTGTAGATTTACTCAAAGGCGAACGTGAATGAATTTACGCCCAAGACAAAAACGCAGTGACTTGCTTGTTGATTTAACACCCATGATTGATGTGGTGTTTCTTATGTTGATTTTTTTCATGGTCAGCACAAGTTTTACTGCCAACAACAGCATCAAGTTAGACTTGCCTCAAAGCAAAGCCCAGGCTGCCAACAAAGAAGAAAAACAAGTGGTCATCAGCATCAAATCTGACGGGCAGCTTTATGTACAAGATGAGCGTGTCAAAGATGCAGACTTGCGCCGTCGTATCCTAAACATCACCAAAGGTGACCCGAATATGCGTGTGGTAATTCGCGCTGATGCCGATGCCAGACATAAACGTCTGGTTTATACGCTCGACACTATTCGTGAGCTGGGTATGGGTAAAGTTGGCATTGCCACAGTACCTTTAGGCGGAAAATAAGATGAGAATTGTACAAAAATTTGGTGGTACTTCTGTAGGTTCGACTGAACGCATTCAAGCCACTGCCAAGATTGTAAAAGGTGAATTGGACAACGGCAATCAAGTCGCCGTGGTGGTCTCTGCGATGAGCGGTGAAACCAACCGTTTACTGCACCTTGCCAATGATATGAATGGCAATCCGCCCATGCGAGAAGTGGATGCGTTGGTGGCAACAGGCGAGCAAGTGACTGCGGCACTATTGGCCATTGCACTGAACAAACTTGGTGTGCCTGCTTATTCATTCAGCGGTGCGCAAGCTGGTTTTAAAACCGAAGGCAGCCATAGTAAGGCACGCATCAAAGCTGTGCAAAGCGACCACCTCATTCGACATATGGAAAAAGGTAGTGTGCCCGTGGTAACAGGTTTCCAAGGTGTCGATGAGCAAGGCAATGTGACCACGCTTGGTCGCGGCGGCTCAGATACATCTGCTGTAGCACTCGCCATTGCCGTAAAAGCTGATTCTTGCGACATTTACACTGATGTGGACGGTATTTATACCACAGACCCACGCATTGAACCCAATGCACGCAAGATGGATAGTATCAGTTATGAAGAAATGTTGGAATTTGCATCTTTGGGTGCAAAAGTATTACAAACGCGAAGTGTAGAGCTGGGTATGCGCTACAATATGCCCATTCATTTGCGCTCAAGCTTTGATTTGGTGGAAGGCACTCGCGTCAGCAAAGAGGATTCAGATATGGAACGTGCAGAGATTTCAGGGGTTGCCTACAACCGCGATGAAGCCAAAGTCACCATCAAAGGGATTCCCGACCAACCTGGCATTGCTGCCGCAGTTTTTGGCCCTGTTGCTGATGCTGACATCAATGTGGATGTGATTGTACAAAACATTGCTGAAGACGGGCAAACCGATTTAACATTTACCGTACCCCGCAGCGATTACGATGCAACCATGGCTTTATTACAAACACTTTGTGATAAAATGAACGCGCGCCAAGTGATGGGCGATAATACTGTCGCTAAAGTGTCGATTATTGGTGTGGGTATGCGCTCACATACGGGTGTTGCCAAGAAGATGTTTGATGTACTCGCCCAAGAAAACATCAACATTCAAATGATTACCACCAGTGAAATCAAGGTGACCGTAGTTTTAGAAGAAAAATATGTAGAGCTTGCCGTGCGCTCATTACACGAAGCCTTTGATTTGGCGCAGGATTAATTCAAACGTATTCACCACGAAGCAGCGAAGAACACGAAGAAAAACTTAAGAACGAGGCAGCAATCAACCCTTCCCTTTGCTAATCTGCGCCGAAGTGTCTTACAGCAAAAGGATAAGCGCAGTAACACGTGCCCTTTTGTTGTAAGTAAACGAAGGAAACAAGCAGGTTATAAAGGGCAGTTTTTGATTCGGGCCATCCTACCCCTCAGGGCAAGCCCCGCCCTAAAGTGCGTCCATATCTGCTGTCCATTCAGATATGTGGTTCGTTTTGAAGATGAATTACGAAGCAAGAAAGGCTCCCTTGGGGGATGGCTGCCCAAAAATGAACATGAATACTTCAACTCTAAGTATCACCAAACTACTTCATCAACAAATCAACAAATGATTCTGCTGCAATGTCCCAGTCGTGCTTTTGCTGATGTGCATTAGCATGAATCCACACCGTTTTTGCACCCGCTTGTTTCGCCACAGCCAAGTTATCTGGCATATCATCAATCACCACCACATCTTGCGGTTTCACCCCTTCGGCTTCACACAATTGATAAAACGTATCCATACATGGTTTGGGCGTATATTGATTAAAACGAATATCATAAATTGCAGCAAAACAATCTCGAATACCCAATGCCTTCAAAATCGTTTCGGCATGTTCTCTTGTGCCATTGGTATGAATCACTTTGCGCTGAGGTATGGCTTGCAAGACATCACGCAATTCATCATGCGCTGATAACAACTCATGTGCATCCACATCATGTGCTTCCAACAAAAAGGGTTCCGCCTCATGCCCATGATGTTGCATCAAACCTTTGAGGGTTGAGCCATATTGCTTCCAATATTTCACCCGCAATACATTGGATTCTTCGCGCCCAAGCCCAAGCTCACGCTGAATATAGGTTATCATCTTCTCATCCATGCGCGCAAACACACCATTGTCTGCCGCATACAAGGTGTTATCCAAATCAATCACAGCCAGTTTAAAATCTATAGTTGAAAGCATGGCAGCAACCTAAAGACAATGATTAAACTTGCAAAATGTAAGCTAAATCACAATCATGCGTTGGTTATCGTTTTGAGGGTGTATATATGTCATTTTTTAGTCGTCTTAGCAAAGGGTTGAGCAAAACCCGTGAAAATATTGGTGGTTTATTTCCCAGTGCGCCCAAAGAAAAATTAAGTGATAGCCAATGGCAAGACATTGAAGATGCCTTAATCATGGCTGATTGCGGTGCTCAGTTGGCGATGGACTTGGTTAAACAAGGCAAAAAGTCCAAACAACCCATGCAAACCTTAAAAAATAATCTGCAAGCCACCTTGGTGACAGGCAGTGAAATCAAAGAAGTAAAACCCTTTGTGCTTTTGGTGGCTGGCGTGAATGGTACGGGTAAAACCACCACCATTGGCAAGCTGGCAAACATGTATGCCGACCAAGGTAAAAAAGTGTTGATTGGTGCAGCAGATACTTTTAGGGCAGCGGCTGTAGAACAGTTGGCAGTCTGGGTTGAGCGAGCAGGTGCTGATATTGTAAAACAGGCAGAAGGTGCTGACCCGGCATCGGTTGCATTTGATACTATTTCTCGGGGTATCGCCAAAGGTTATGATGTGATTATCATCGATACCGCAGGACGCGTGCAAACCGATACCAGCCTGATGAATGAATTAGCCAAAGTGTATCGTGTGATTGGTAAAGCTCTAGATGGTGCTCCACATGAAGTTTGGCATGTGGTGGATGGTGGCACAGGGCAAAATGCGGTTGTGCAAGTTGAAAAGTTTCGTGAAATTATTCATACCACAGGTTTAATTGTGACCAAGCTCGATGGAACAGGTAAAGG
>JAUZQX010000187.1 GCA_030950765.1 Ghiorsea sp. | reverse complement strand
AAATTGAGAAAACGAGTATTAAGGAGCTTCTTGAAAAGAAAAATGAGCCAACGCCTAAGCCTGAGGCGGTGGAGCAAGTTAAAGCAGTTGCACCAAAGCAAGCAAAAAAGGGGTTAGAGCCATTTAATTCATAAGATATTGTTATTAAAGGTATTTATCCTGCCGTGATTGTTAAAGGACTCTGGCTCCTTAAGTTGAATTTAAGATTAGAGAAATAAACAGGACGCTCCCTTTAAATCCTACAAGAGCTAATCATATTAACTGTCTGTAACCGTGGCAGGTGTTGTCGAATACATATATTTGATAGGGCAAGTGCATATGCTTAGATTTGAGAAGTGAAATCTTAATGTAAGTTTTGTTGAATAAAGCTGCGTAAATGATTGTGAATCATCTCGGCTTGTTGGGGTTGTTGGTGAAGCTTTAAAAGCGCAACGGCGCATTCGGCGGTGCATAAGCCTGTTTCTTTTTGATTGCGTCTTAATGTGTAAATGGATGGGGTATCTAATTTTAGTGAGACTTTAGGTAAATTGTGTAAGTAGGGGCTGTGGTTGTACATTTTTTGTGCTTCTTGCCATGTTGCATCGAGGAGAATAAAGCTGTCGAAAGGGTTGCTTTGTTTTTGTAGCTCATGGCTTGAGCTATGAGGGTAGAGCAGGGCAACGGCTTTATGTTGAATGTGCAACAAAAGCTCAGGGTTGGGCAACTTTCGCTGCCACTCTAATACCGTACAATGCTGTCCTAAGATTTGCTTCACCAACACGCCTGTATTGGTGGGTCGCTCAAGCTCGCGGCTATGAGTTAAAAGATAAATATGCAACGAAAGACATCTGCACTGAGCAAAGATTTTTTATGAGGTCGGTTTATCTTCGGGTGGTGTGTTATCTGTGGGGTTGTTTTCGTCTGCTTTAGGCTCTTCTTTTTTTGCTCGTGGTTTGCGTGTTGTGGTTTTCTTTGCCGCTGGTTTTCTTGGGGTCGTGCGTTTGCGTGTTGCTTTGGGTTTATCTGCTTCAGCCGTTAATTTTTTGGCTGCTGGCCAATCTGACATGGGGAAAGGTTTGTCTTCGGTGTTAAAGGTTTGGAATTGTAGGATTTGATAGACATAAACAGATAGTTGCGAGCCTAAATTTGCCACGCGCTCATCTTTATCGCCGCCTGTGAGTAGCACATGTAAAAATTGATATACAACCACGGCTAAAATAACGAACTCTGCGGCGGAATATAGGAAGGCAAAGAGCAGCATATAAAGCAAACGTATCCAAACACTTTTATTTTTAACGATAGTATTCATATCATAGGGTTTGTTTTCTTCGCTCATCACAGTCTCCAGTTGTTACACATCAAGTTAGGCAACAAGAAGAAGTTTAAGTTATTTTTGGATTAAAGCAAAGCGTTTGCTAGGGTTGTTGCATGAGTCAGTCTTTTATCCATATTTTACCACCCCAAGTTGCCAACCAAATCGCCGCAGGCGAGGTGGTGGAGCGCCCTGCATCGGCAGTGAAAGAGCTGATGGAAAATAGTGTTGATGCAGGAGCATCGCGCATTGTGGTAGCCATTGAGCGGGCAGGTAAAAAGCGCATTGAAATTGAAGATGATGGGGTAGGCATGTCGCCAGCCGATGCCGAGCTTGCTTTGCAACGCCATGCCACCAGCAAGCTTGAAACCTCAGAAGATTTACATCATATCGCATCCCATGGTTTTCGTGGCGAAGCTTTGCCTTCGATTGCATCCGTATCGCGTTTTCGCATGACTACGGCTGCCAAGGGTAGCCAAGAGGCGGTGGAAGTGCGTGTGGATGGCGGCTTAAACACAGAGGTGCGACCTGCGCCCAAACGCAAAGGCACCAAAGTTGAGATTTTAGATTTATTTTTGAATACACCAGCGCGTTTGCAGTTTATGCGCACCGATAAAACCGAAGAAGCAGCGATTGTTGAAGTGTTTAAGGGTTTGGCGTTAGCGCACCCTAAAGTGGCGATGCGTTTGACATTGGATGGGCGCAAACGGTTTGATTTTGTGCAACAAAGTGCAGAGGCACGGGTGCTTGCCATCATGCCGAATGATTTTGCCGAGAATTTTTTGTCGCAAAGCTTGGAACATGAAGGCATTCAGGTGACAGGTTATTTGGGGCTGCCGACATTTCATCATCGAGACAGCACACGCATGTTGTTTTTGGTCAATGGGCGGGTGATTCGGGATAAACAATTGATTGCTGCGCTTCGTGCTGGTTATCGTGATGTGATGTTTCATGATCGTTATCCTGTGGCGGTGATTCGTTTAGAAATCGACCCTGCAAACGTGGATGTCAATGTGCACCCAGCCAAAAGAGAAGTGCGCTTTAAATCACCACAAACCGTTTTTGCTGCTATTGTTGGTTGTGTTCGAGCTGGTATTGGACGCATGGGACAGACCGTGGCAAGCACCACAACAGATAGAGCATTAAACGCGATACAGACCTCATATTCAGCACCCAAGCCTGTGGCGCATAGTTCTATGCCGCATTTTGTCTCGGAATCGGCAGCGAATTACCGTGCACAAACTTCAAGGCAAGTACCGCAGGATGTGCAAAGACTATTGTTTTCTGCGCAAGGCAAGCAACAATATGTTGCTGAAGATATTTTGGATTTGGGGCAACCTTTAGCACAAATTCACCAATGTTATGTGTTGGCACAAACCGATGATGGTATTATTTTGGTGGATCAACATGCAGCTCATGAACGTATGACTTTTGAGAAGCTGAAAAGCCAGCTTTCAGGCGGTAAAGTTGCTGCGCAAATGTTGCTCACACCCGAACCTTTAAAGCTTGATGGTGAAACCATGGCGTGGTTGGCTGAGCATAAGCATGCTTTGGAAGCATTTGCGGTGTCGTTAAACATTGAAGATGATGAGACAGTGTTGATTGAAAGTATTCCTGCCATGTTAAGCAAAGAACCGCCTTTGGAGCTTGTCGAAGAGTTGATTGAGTCATGTATGTTGCTCGGCATGGATGCAGAAGCAGGGGATACTGGGCTTGGTCGCATTTTAGAGCGTTGGTTGGGCAATCGTGCTTGTAAGGGTTCAATTAAAGCAGGGCGCACGCTTAGGCATGAAGAGCAGGTGAACTTATTGCGAGAAATGGAACAAACACCCAATATTGCACAGTGTAATCATGGTAGACCGACCTATGTGCGTTTATCACTGTATGACTTGGATAAACTTTTTGGACGCAAGGAATAATAAAAACTTGGTTGAGTTGCGTTCATAAACAAGCAGTATGCGCCGCGATTTTGATGTTAAACGAGGCAAGCTATGAATGAAACATGGGCACAAGAAGTCATCAGTTGGGAATACTCATCTGCTGCAACACCTGATTTAAAAGAAGTGCCAATTCAGCCATTTCCTGCATCGGTGCATGAACATGGTGAAACCCGTGTGATTGCCTTGGATTTGTCCAAAGAATTAGAGACTCCATATTTGGCAACATCGCCCAACTTGCTTGCCAATTATATTCGCATCAATCCGAGTGAAAATATTCACACCCATGTTGAAGCGACATCTGAAATCTTTTTTGTCATGCGTGGCTCAGGTTATACCGAAACTGAAACAGGTTCAATCAAGTGGCAAGAAGGCGATTCTTTTACCTTGCCGTGTAATAAAGGCGTAACGCATTTTGCTGATGAAGACAGTGCTTTGTATTGGACACATGATGGTCCATTGCTTGAACATATGGGTGTTGTGCCCAATAAAGCGATGTTTAAACCTGCCTTTTACAGCAAAAAATATATGATGGATGCTGTTGAGCGCATTCGTGAAGAGGCGATGAGTGAAAACCGAAATCGCGTGGGTATTATTTTGGGCAATCATGCCAGTGCCAAAAGTAAAACGGTAACCCATACCATGTGGACACTGTTTAACCTTTTACCTAAACAACAAATGCAAAAGGCACATCGTCATCAATCTGTTGCTTTGGATTTGGCAGTCTCTGCTGGAGAAAACACCTATACTTTGCTTGGTAAAAAAGTGGACAGTGATGGTAAAATCATCAACCCTGTTAAAGCCATGTGGGAAAAGAATACCGTGTTTGTAACGCCTCCAGGTTGGTGGCATTCACATCACAATGAATCGGATACGGATGCTTATGTGTTTCCTGTGCAAGATGCAGGTTTGCATACGTATATGAGAACCTTAGATATTCAGTTTGTCCATTAAGTTGAAGTTGGATTGAAATAATGATCAGCAGTGGTTTGGTTTGTATCCATAGCCTGCTGGATGCGCACGGTAAATGCTTGGGCTGTTTCATCACCGTTGGGGTATAATGCTTCACCAACCACCACAATGCCTTTGCTAAAAGGTTTGGGTACATAAAACTTGTCCCATGAAGACAAACGCCAATAACGGTTGCTGGCATAACAGACGGGTACAATGGGTAAGCCTGATTTGATGGCAATTTGAGCCACACCATCTTTGACAACTTGTGCAGGACCTCTTGGCCCATCTGGGGTGATGCCTGGA
>JAUZQX010000186.1 GCA_030950765.1 Ghiorsea sp. | reverse complement strand
CATCATGAATGTCAGGAACAATCGCCACTTCGCTTAGCTTGCAGCCAACATCAAATAATGTTTGTGCTGCAAACCAAGCATTGGCTTCGCGGGTGCGCCCCGACAACACTTCATTACCAATGATAAGAATGGCAACAGATTGATGTGGCGAGGCACTTGTTTGTGCGGCATTTGGCATGCCTAAAGCTTAACGGCGGTTACGTAATGCTGCAATACGCTCTTCAATGGGAGGATGCGTTGCAAATAAACCTTTGATACCACCATGTGCTGCATAAATTTTCATGGTTGCCAAAGCATCTTCCCTAGACTCGCGTTCTTGCCACTCTACTGATTGGCGAGACATAGCATCAATTTTTTGCAAAGCATTAATCATCGATTCCGCGCCAAGGGCATCTGCTGCATAAGCATCAGCTTTAAACTCACGTTTGCGAGAATATGCGCATACTACGATAGCCGCCAAGAATGAAAGTAAGATTTGTAACACAATGCTCACGCCCATATAAACAAGGTGACTTGGTTGTTCGCCACGTGCCACAGCACTGGCAATCAGGCGCGCAAGCATACTTGCCACAAAATAGACGATAGTGTTCATCAAACCTTGCAGCAAAGTTGTTGCTACCATGTCGCCGTTGGCAATATGCCCGACTTCATGGGCAAGCACGGCTTTAAGCTCTGCATCAGTTAGGTTAGTTGCAAGACCAGAAGAAACGGCAACCATGGAGTTGTTGCGGCTAGGGCCTGTGGCAAACGCATTCGGCACATCATCCCAATATACCCAAACTTCTGGCATTTTGATGCCAGCACGTTGGGCTAAAGCTTCAACTGTTTCATATACTAACTTTTCTTTGGGCGTGGTTGGGTTAATCACTTGTTGCATTTTGTTGCCACGTTTTGCCCACCACTTGGATGTCCAAAGCGCAATAAATGCACCACCAAAGCCAAAAACAGCAGCAAATGTTAGCTGACGTGCTTCAAATGAACCTGAGACATCAATGCCAAACATCGGTAGGATATAATAGATAAGCACATTCGCACTAATCATCAAGGTGACCATGATGAGAATGTTGACAACAATGAGCATGCCTATGCCTTTTAATGATTTCATATGTGAAGCTCCTTTTAACTTTATAACGGGTTGATGTGTTGTAATATATGGTCTGCCAGTGGGGATTTCAAGCCCACACAAGTTGTTACCATTGTCACTTCACATCAGCAAGTGAATTGCTATGCTTGAGCTATTAAATCTACATTAAAACAGGTGAATTATTTTGAGTGACTCTTCGTCCACTGTGCTTAGCGACAAACCTTTTCCGCTAAAAAGGTATTATGTTTTATACGCAGGTATAGGTGGTATTGTTTTTTATGCCATGTTGTTTTCGTTTTTCATCCATGCAGAGCGGCATGCACTGCATCAGCAGTATATTGGAAACCTTATTGAGAAGGGCAGTGTGTTTTACCGTAATGTGCACCAAGATGTGTTGGAAGAAAACAAAGCTAATTTTGAGAATATTGTCGAACATCCAGGTTTACAAGCCAAGTTGAGCCAAAAAATGGATGAGTTGATTAAAACAGACTTTGCTTTTGCCAAGGTAAAAGTGTTTAACCGAGAAGGCGTGATTTTGTATGACCATGAAGACAAAAACAATGAAGGTGATTTGTATGATGATATTCAAGGCGAGGGTTTCCAGTTAGCGCTGCAAGGCGAAAGTTTTTCCAAGCAAGAAGAAGACCCTGAAGGTCGGCGTTTTATTGAAGTTTATATCCCTGCATTTGAAGAAGATGGTTCGGTGGCGGGAGTGTTGGAAGTTTATGAGGATGTCACCCGTTTTGAAACCATGGTGTTTGAAGCATTGAAAGAGGCTTTGGTGATTCCAACTTTAATTTTTCTATTGTTCAATATCATGTTGTTCGTCATTGTTTTTAAGGCTGATAAAGTGATTACGATGAATACATGTTTGTTGATTAAAGTGCGAGAGCAAATGGAGAAATATTTATCACGCTCAACAACGGAAGCGATTTACAATGCGGTGACGGAAGAAAAAGAGCTGTTTAAGGGTGAAATACAGGATATTGTTATCTTTTTCTCAGATATTCGTGGTTTTACCAGCTATTCGGAGACTGAAAAACCTGAAGTTGTGGTTGAAAACCTAAATAAACTTTTTGAGCTTCAGGCAGCGATTATTCATAAATATGATGGTGTGATCGATAAGTTTGTGGGTGATGAAATTATGGCGGTCTTTCCAAAGCATGCTTCGCAAGGTGCTGTGCAAGCAGGGATAGAAATTCAACAGGCGATTAAAAATAGTCAAGATGTAAGCTTCGATGTGGGTGTGGGGGTGCATTATGGTGAAGCACTGCTTGGTTCGATTGGTACGCATGACCGCCGTGATTACACAGTGATTGGGAATATCGTGAATACTGGTGCGCGTTTTTGTGGTGCAGCCCAAGGTGGTACGGTAATTATTAGTGACGTGGTGTACCAACAGCTTGATGATAAACTTCAACAGCGTTTCACCTTGAGTGAACCCCTTAAACTTAAAGGTAAAGAAGAAACTATTACAACCTACGTTGGTTAACATTTTACACTGTTTTAATGAAGAAGGTTGTGGAATGTTTCTCGTTTAATGCGCCATGTAACCTGTTTATTTTACTGGGCTTGATTGGGTTTTAACAGTAAAGGTGGCGGTGACACCTTCACCCCGCTTATCCGATGCGCCAAAGACCTGCCCTGTTTTTTTATCCCATACTATGGCGTGCATATTGCCATAGTTTCGTATGGGTTTGAGCTGGTGACCTTTGGCTTGAAGTTGTTTTGATACTTGGAGGCTAAATGCACCTTGTTCATGTTGAACGACATCGGGCAAATATTGGTGGTGAAAACGTGGTTTGTTTATCCAAGCGCTTACATCATTGCCCCCGTGCATAAACTCTAAACCAGCAAGCAGCACCATGCTGATAATACGCGAGCCACCCGGTGTGCCGACAATAAATGTTCTATTCTTACCTAAGATAAAAGTAGGGCTCATGCTGGACAACATACGTTTGTGCGGAGCCACGGCATTGGCTTTGCCTTGCACTAAACCGTAAGCATTGGGTTTGCCGATTTGGGTGGCAAAATCATCCATCTCATCATTCATTAAAATACCTGTGCTTGGCGAGACATAAGCTGAGCCAAAGCCATAGTTAATGGAAAGTGTGGCAGCCACCATATTGCCTTCTTTATCAATGATGGAAAAATGAGTGGTATCCACACCATTGCCCGATGGGTCAGCAACAAAACTTGATGAGGGGGTGGTTTTGTTCATGCTGATTTGGTGGCGTAGTTTTTTGAGACGCTTTTCATTGAGTAAGTCTGGAATAGTTACAAAATCACTATCGCCAAGATGTTGATTACGGTCTTTGTAGGCAAGTTTCATGGCTTCAATCAATAGGTGGGTTCGTTCGACTTCGGAAAGCTTGCCCAGCTTATCATCTTTTAGAATACCAAGTGTTTCGGCAAGGGTGATACCACCTGATGAAGGAAGGGCTGCTGCAATCCATTCAAACCCTTGGTATTGAAAACGAACAGGCTCACGTTCAATCAGTTGATAGGTTTCTAAATCATCAGCACGAATCAAACCACCATCTTTTTTCATGTCGGCAACCAGACGTTTAGCAGTTTCGCCACGATAAAAATCATCCGCGCCAAATTTAGCAAAACGCTCAAGTGTGTTGGCCAGTTCAGGTTGTTGAATAAGGCTTCCTATATCGGGCACTTTGCTTTGATGCAGAAAAATATTTTTAGAGGCATTGGTTTTTAGCACATCTTTTCGCCATTGGGCAACACGTTGGTAGTGTTGACTGACTTTAAACCCATGTTTAGCAATGTTGATAGCAGCCTCGGTATCACGTTTTCTATCGAGGTTTCCATACTTGGTGATTAAGTGATCTATGCCTGCAATCAAACCAGGGACAGCTGCTGATTGTGGCCCATCAATACTGGACTTGGTTTGGTATATTTCACCGTGCCTTGCCAAGGTGGGTGACATTTCACGCGCATCAAGCATGATATATTTGTTTTCTTTAGCGATATACAACAAAAAGAAACCACCACCGCCAATGCCAGAACCTGTAGGTTCGGCTACACCAATGGTGAGTGCCAATGCTGCGGCAGCATCAAAAGCATTGCCACCCTGTTTGAAGATGTCGATGGCAGCTTTTGTGGCAAGGGGGTGAGCAGATGCCACCATGTTTTGTTGGGGTAGTGTTTCCGCAAAAGCGGTATGGATAAATAAGAAACAGCATAAAAATAATCGTATCATAAAAGCCCCTTGTGTGCGTAGCGTGCTAACATGGTTTTATTACCTAAAACACCGCCGCTATGCACATACAATACAGTGTCATGAATATTTTGCATGTTTGCCAAAAGGGTTAACCACATCTTTGGCGCATAAATAAGGTCAAAGATGATGCCAGCCTGTTGAAGTTCTTGATAGGTTTTTAGAAATTCAGGGTAAGGTTTAGCAAAGTGATATTTACGCGTGGGTTCGAGCAATGTGAGGTTGTTTGGGAAACTACCAAGCTGATTCATCTGCTGTTTGAGGTATGTGTTATCACCTACAGAAGCTGTAGTTAAAACCTGATTATCAGGTAGGTGTTTGGCTAGATAATAAACTGTTGTACCTGTGCCAGATGGGGTAAGGATAGATAACTTTTTGATATTGTTTTGTTGTTGCCATGTTTGAATTTCATTTGCCAATATGGTGATGCCTTCTTCTGCCAAAGGGTCTGCACCACCTTGCGGGACAAGTAATGTTTTATTCTTGCTCTTGAGTTGGGAAACAGTGCTTTCATAGTTCGCTGTTTCTATGAGTTCCATGCCTAAATCAAGCGCAGCTTTGAGGTTGCCTATGGGCTGTTGTTTGAGCTGGGATGCCAAAGGTTTGCAATAGTATTGAAACTGCCAACCTTTCTGTTGGCACAATGCGGCAATGGATAACATGGCATTGGATTGTGTACCGCCGTAGGAAATAAGAGTGCTATACGTTTCTGAGGGTGTTTGAATTAAGCTGTAAAGTTTACGGTATTTGTTGCCACTGAGTAGCGGGTCAATCAGCTCATCACGTTTGACGAAGCAATC
>JAUZQX010000185.1 GCA_030950765.1 Ghiorsea sp. | reverse complement strand
CAGCCATTGAGTTAACCCATAACTGGGATACAAGTGATTATGAGCTTGGCTCTGGCTTTGGTCACCTTGCCATTGCTGTGGATGATATTGTAAAGGTGTGTCATGACATTGATGCCGCAGGTGGTGTGATTACAAGGCAACCAGGACCGATGAAACATAGCGACACCATACTTGCATTTATCAAAGACCCTGATGGTTATCCTATCGAACTTATCGAAAAGGATTAACAGTGGCTGGCACGCAAACGACGACAATCCAATGCCCCTATTGTTGGGAGAACGTTGAAATATTGATTGATTGCTCAAAGTGGACTTAACATCACGCTAATTTTTTATATTTCATCCGATGCGGTTGCGTTGCATCTTTACCCAATCTGCGCTCTTTATCTTTTTCATATTCCGCGAAGTTACCCTCAAACCATTCTACATGCCCATCGCCTTCAAAAGCGAGGATGTGAGTTGCCACACGGTCTAAGAACCACCTATCATGCGAAATCACCACCGCACAGCCTGCAAAATCAAGCAGTGCATCCTCTAAGGCGCGCAGTGTTTCCACATCCAAGTCATTGGTTGGTTCATCGAGAAGCAATACATTACCGCCCTCTTTCAGCATTTTCGCCATGTGCAAACGGTTGCGCTCACCACCTGAAAGCATAGACACTTTCTTCTGTTGGTCGCCGCCTTTGAAGTTAAAACGACCGCAATATGCGCGAGAAGACACTTCAGCTTTACCTAAAGTGATAAAATCAGAACCGCCTGAAATTTCTTCAAATACAGTTTTATTGTCATCCAAGGCATCACGGGATTGGTCAACGTATGCCAGTTGCACAGTATCACCTACGGTTAATGTGCCTGATGTTGGTTCTTCTTGACCTGTAACCATACGGAACAATGTGGTTTTACCCGCACCATTCGCCCCAATCACACCCACAATACCACCACGCGGCAAATTAAAGTTTAAATCGTCATACAATACTCTGTCACCGTAAGCTTTGCTCACCATGTCCGCTTTAATCACCACATCACCCAATCGCTCACCCGCTGGGATAAAAATTTGTTTGGTGGCATTACGCTGTTGCACTTCTTTGCTCGCCAATTCATCAAACGCTTTAAGACGCGCTTTGGACTTGGCATGGCGACCTTTTGTCCCTTGCCTAACCCATTCCAATTCTTGTTTAATCGCTTTTTGGCGCGAAGACTCTTCTTTGCTTTCTTGGCTTAATCGCGCATCTTTTTGTTCAAGCCATGATGAATAATTGCCTTCAAATGGAATGCCTTTGCCTCGGTCTAGCTCTAAAATCCAGCCCGCTACATTATCCAAGAAATACCTATCATGGGTCACGGCAACCACTGTGCCTGTGTAGTCATGCAAAAAACGCTCAAGCCACGCCACAGACTCTGCATCCAAGTGGTTGGTTGGCTCATCAAGCAGAATCATGTCTGGGTTGGACAATAAAAGGCGACACAATGCCACGCGGCGGCGCTCACCACCTGATAATGTAGATACATCAGCATCCCATTCGGGCAAACGCAGTGCATCAGCTGCAATATCTAATTTTCTGTTTAAATCATGCCCATCGGCTGCATTAATCACATCTTCAAGCTTGGCTTGTTTTTTGGCTAGCGCATCAAAATCCGCATCAGGCTCTGCATATTGAGCATACACAGCATCTAAATCTGCCAAAGCTTGAATCACTTCGCTCACCGCTTCTTCAACATTGCCTCGCACATCTTTGGATTCATCCAATTCTGGCTCTTGCGCCAAGTATCCAATCTTGATGCCCTCGGCTGGACGTGCTTCACCTAGGATTTCAGTATCCAGACCTGCCATGATTTTTAATAAGGTAGATTTACCCGAACCATTGAGGCCCAATACGCCGATTTTGGCGCCCGGATAAAAGGATAACCAAATATCATCTAGGATTTTCTTTTTGCCGCCAACAACTTTGCCAACGCCTTGCATGGTATAAATAAATTGATGTTCTGCCATAATTAAACCCTTACACTGTTTTTTGTGCAGAGTTTACCGAAAAAACTACCTTTTGGTACCGTTTTTATCCAAGTTGATATAACGGTTTGCAGCCCAAAGGTTCTCTTTTTCGGGGTGTAAAATTTGACGTTCGGCTTCTTCACGACTGTGTGCCAAAATATCTTTAATCAACCAAGGGTGTTTTTTCATCATCGGCTCAAACAACTCTGCTTTTAAACGAAGCAAGCGACATGGTGTTCCTGTGACCACACGATATGGTGCGCGAAAACCAACCAGTAAACCACCCAAGTGGAAAATATCGCCTGGATGCATGCTACTAATCAACTCAAAATTACCATCTTCACCTTTTTTAAGCATCAAAAGTGTGCCTGACTGTACCATAAAGGCATTATCCCGAGGTAAACCTTGTTCCACCAAGATTTTACTTGGTAAGTAGCTGGTGTGGCGCATGCATAATGCCACTTCTTTGCGCTCATCATCATCCAGTTTCTTGAAAATATCATGTTGGCTTAATAGATGATATCCTAAACGACTGCGGAACACATGATCCAACAAGGGTTGCACATTGGGGTCTTTGGATTCCAAATCGACAATATCATTGAATGAAAGTTCTAAAAGTTTTACATCAGAAGCACATTTCAATGTTGCCGCGCGGCGCATACCTGTGAAATATGCAACTTCACCCATCAAACATGGATGTGTTCTACTGCCTGTCAATGTTGTGGTATTGATATTGGCAATCAACACATCCACTTGACCATCCACAAGCAGCCACATGTGATTGGCAATATCTTCAGATTCACAAATCGTTGTGCCTGCTGGCAAACTTAATTCAGTTGCATATTTAAAGAGCTCATCTACCAGACGCGCTTCTTCTTCATCATAGGCGACATCAAGGTTGTGCCCTTCAATCTCACTTTCTACTGAACCATCGTGCACCAATTCATTCAAGCGCGACATACTCGCTTGAATCAGTGTACCCGTGGTATCGGATGGGTTTAAAGTCATACTTTCCATCAATTTAGTATAAATATTTAAAGCGCGTGTATGATCACCCACATGTTCACTGGCATTAGCATAATGCAGCAGCACATCCCTATCTTCACTCCAAAACTCTGATTCCCATAATTCACCGAATAAACGGTATGCTTTTTCATATTCTCCCGCTTCTTCTGCTGCCATGGCGGCACGAAAGGTGTTTGATGAATCATCAATGATATAATCACTACCTGACATAACCTACCTCCAAATCAAGACTTACAAGCACATTACTTTTTACCCATAGGATGCGCTTTATTCAGCTCATCATACAGTTGCGACCTTGAAACATGGGTATATATTTCAGTGGTCGTAATGTTCTCATGCCCCAACAATGTCTGCACTGCGCGCAAGTCTGCACCATGGTTTAATAAGTGTGTGGCAAACGCATGACGCAGCACGTGCGGTGAAGGCACAGGGCTTAGTCCAATCAATATAGCACAATTATGTACACAACGCCACAATGTTTGTCGTGATAAATGTCCTTTTTTACTCGGAAACACAAAAATACTTGCAGCAGGCAATGTTTTTAACCACTGACTCAACCACAAATCAGCTTCTTCACCATAAGGAATTTCTCGTTCTTTATTACCTTTACCAATCACACGTAATGTTTTTTGTTGGCGGTTAATATTTTCTATTTTTAAACCCGCCAACTCACTGACACGCAAACCCGTTGCATACATCATCTCTAATACGAAACGGTCGCGAATGCCTTTCTTTTTACTCGTATCAGGCGCTTGAATCAATGCTTCCACATCTTGTTCACTAATATATTTGGGTAATCGCAATGACGACATCAGACCCACGACATCTTGCATAGGAAAGTCTTGCCTAAGCTTTTCATTCTGCAAGTAGTGAAACCATGTTGCCATGGCGCTGCGCTGACGTTGAATAGAACTGTTTGCCAGACCTTTTTGCTGCAAATGAGCGAGGTAGGCTGTCACTTGTTCTGGCGTGGCATGCAAAGCAGAGCTTGATGCATCACAATTCAGCACAAATTGTTGAAACGCCAATAAATCGCTTAAATATGCTTCAACAGTAAGTTTAGACCAGCTGTATAACATCGCCATACGCTGCAATATGCCTTCAATTTTTATCTCAGCATCTGTTAAGTCATGTGTGTCTTGCGCCTTCATAACTCAGGCAAATTTAGTCGAATTAATGCGCCTTTTCCTCTTCCTTTTCTTGGCGGAATATTTCAGCATTTTTTCCAATCAGAGCAATCAATATACCTGAATAAATAAACGTGGATAACATAATCACACCCACCACAACCGCTGTAAACATCTCAATATGCTCAAAGCCCGCAGGAATCATCATCAACATCACAATAGATAAACCACCTTTAATCCCCGCAAAGGTAAGCACGCCCCACCAACGAAAATTCACATTGGTCATCTTGGTTGTTTTGTTGGTAATGATTGCAAACTTCGCCATCATCAAGGCGCGTATGACTGTAGTAGCTAAAAACATAACAATGATTTCCGTGCTGTATTTCATCAACAATTCAAGGTTGATGATTTCAGCCATGGCAATAAACAAAATGGTATTGGCAACAATGGCAAGCAGCTGTACATCTTCTTTAGTACGCAGGTGGCGCTCACGCTCTTCAACCGTAGCTCTTATTTTCTTAAACATAAAACCAATCACATTCGATGATGTATCGCCCTTACTCGACTCAAACTGTAAATCTTCTTCTTCTTTTTTAAGCTTTTCATCATCAGAAACAATCGATTTACTCATCACGTGATGTAAGGTAATCGTAGCAAAAATACAGGATAAGATACCCGATAGATGCAAATGCGAATGTCCACCAAACATATTTAAGAATATATAGAAGAACTCAGCGGCTTCAAATGCACCATAACCCACCATAATCACAATCAGTAGTTCCGCAATACGATTTCGTGTGGTTTTCATCAATAACAAACCTACATAACCAATAAGCACACCCAGTACTGTTGAGCCTAAAATAACAATCAAACTGATTTCACTCACATAACCCAACGTCACTTCGCCACCTTCAAGTGCATAAAGCCCAACAAATACAAATACAATCAAGGCTGTAGCATCATTAAATAAACTCTCGCCTTCTGCTAAAATCTTCAAACGATGTGGTAGCTCGAAATTGGAGAAAATACTGACTACAGATACAGGGTCAGTGGCTAAAACCATGGCAAACAACACAATAACCGCAGCAAAAGACAGGTTGTACTGACCAAAAAGCGTGTCTGCGGTGAGCAGTGCTAAACCAACAGATAAAGATACTGCAACCACTGCCAAATACACCAAACTTAAACCATGTTCTTTTAAATCTGCAACGGTCAATTCAAAAGAATCGGTGATTAAAAGAACGGGGAGTAGAAGTAGAACCAAAGCCGCAAAATGTTCTGTGTCCCCTGTAATCATAGGAATACCTGCAAACATATAATGCGCAATAAATGAAAGTGCAATTAAACCCAATGGTGAAGGTATTTTAAACCTTTCTTCCAACTGCAAAGTAATAAATAAAATTGCACAAACAACCAATAACGTTACTACCATTTTAAAGCTCCTCTCTAAACCCTTCTCACATTAAAACTAAGCATAGCTTGCCACAGCAATTCTGCACAGCTTTTCTAACCATGTGTTCCATTTGGTAAAATACTAAAACTCAACAAGCAACTATTAAGCCAACTTTATAAACAACCAACAAAAAGGGCGAAGCTATTCGCTCCGCCCTTTTATAGGTTTTAAATATTTAAAGCAGTGTGCTTAATCTTCAAGCAATGCTTTCATGGAAAGACGGATTTTGCCACTACGGTCAACTTCCAATACTTTCACTTGCACAACATCACCTTCGCTTAGTTTATCAGCCACTTTCTCAACGCGCTCATTGGCGATTTGAGAAATATGAACTAGGCCATCAGTTTGACCCAAAATGCGGACAAATGCGCCGAAGTCCATGATTTTAACCACTTTTCCTTCGTAAACCTTGCCCACTTCAACTTCGGCTACGATGTCTTGAATCATTTTCTTAGCCGCTTCACCAGCATCGCCAGTCACTGCAAAGATTGTGATTGTTCCATCATCAGCAATATCTACTTTCGCACCTGTTTCTTCAACGATACCGCGAATCACTTTACCACCAGCACCAATCACTTCACGAATCTTATCTGATTTGATTTTCATGGTGAACATACGTGGTGCATGAGAAGCAACATCAGCGTTTGGTTTATCCATGCATTTCGCCATTTCAGCCAAGATATGCATACGGCCACCATTGGCTTGTGCCAAAGCTTCACGCATAATT
>JAUZQX010000184.1 GCA_030950765.1 Ghiorsea sp. | reverse complement strand
ATTTTCAGGCTGGAATTTCGGTGTATGGAACCACCATGCCCCTCATTCCAGCCTAAAAATGCACGTGAAGTGGGATTGCCACTCATCCACCCAGAGTTTTGCAAGTGGCTCCTTGGAAAGGTTGATGCCTGTTGTCATGGCGTATGCATTCCCACCGAGGACGGTGGGAATGAGGAATAGGTGCGTAACATCAGTAAATAACCCACCATAGTGCGCATAGCAAAAAAGACCACATCCCAAAATAAGAGTCGTAAACCAAGGGCTAACAAAGCTGTGCTTGGTTTATTGCTAGGCATACGGCTCCTCTTTTAGCCAACGATGCGTAGCCTGACATGATTTAATCGCATTATTGGAATACTCATGCAAGCTCATGAAAACATGAATGAAAGTTAATGCGTCTTTTATGATTTTTATCACATTACTATCATGTGACACTGCTATACTTGCCCTATCTTGAACGCAAAAGGAGAATATTATGCGCACATTGACTAAGAAGTTAGGTAAAGTTTTATACCGTGATGGGCTAGCCATTGGGGCAACGGCTCTTTTTGCGGTATTGTTTGTAACAGAAGTTGCTGATACAACAAGTTAAGATCGTTTAACCCTATGTTTTTATACCCTCAAGGCAACTTGAGGGTATTTTTTTGTCTAAATTACATGGTTTGTTGTAAAATCCAGCTTTGCAGTTGTTGAATATGTATATTGTTTGCTTGAGCTTGAGGGTAAACAAAATAATATGCACTTTTATCAGCCATAGTTTGCGGGAAGGGGGTAACCAAACGCCCTGCTTTAATATCTTCAGCAACCAAAGATGGGTCAATCATAGCTATACCAACACCATCCATAGCAGCTTGTATGGCAAAATTACGTGTTTCAAACGTTTGTTCGTGTTGAATTGTCACATCAATTCCTACGGCATGAAACCAAACCTGCCAGTCATCTGGGCGTAGTCTTGCATGTAATAAGGTATGTTGTGCAAGGTTTTTAGGTGACTGCAATATTTTTGCAATATTGGGGTTACATACTGGGGTAAAGGTTTCACTAAATAGGTATTCAGCATGCAGTCCCTGCCAATTACCATGTCCTGAGCGAATGGCACATGCCATGTCTTCTTGGTTAAAGTTTACTTCATGTACAGACGTGGAAATACGTACTTCAATATCTGGATATTGTTGTTGAAAGCTGGATAAGCGCGGAATAAACCAGCGCATTGCAAAGGTGGATAACATGCTGATATTTAAAATATTACTATTGGTGTGTGTATCTAATTTATCAATAGACTGTTGAATTAAACTAAAAGCACGGCTGAGGTCATCATAAATAATTCCTCCTTCAGAGGTGAGTGTTAGCCCTGCTTTGCTGCGTTTAAATAATTGTACGCCCAATATGGTTTCTGCATTTTTTATTTGGTGGCTTAATGCTGATGCGGTTACAAACAGTTCAGCAGCAGCATCTTTTAAGTTGCCATGTTTTCCTGTTGCTACAAATGCTCTCAGCGCATTGTACGAAGGCAGGGGTTTATTCATGAGATTATCTCAATCATGTTTGTACTTTATTTCATTTTTCAATAAGTGCAAGTTCGGTTAAGCTTTGCCTACTCAGGAATTGGGTTGAGGTGAATGAACATGGCAAAAACATTATTTGAGAAAGTTTGGCAGCAGCATGTGGTGAGTGAAAACGATGATGGTTCGGTGCTATTGTATATTGATAGGCAATTGGTGCATGAGGTGACCAGCCCCCAAGCTTTTGAAGGCTTGAGAATTGCAGGGCGTAAACCTTGGCGTGTATCTGCATCGGTGGCAACACCTGACCACAATGTGCCGACCACAGGTTTAGAGCACGGTATTACTGACCCAGTCGCCCGTACCCAAGTTGAAGCTTTGGATAGCAATTGTGAAGAATTTGGCATTACAGAATTTAAAATGGGCGATATTCGTCAAGGCATTGTGCATGTGGTTGGCCCTGAACAAGGTTTGGTGTTGCCAGGTATGACGGTGGTATGCGGCGACTCGCATACGTCAACGCATGGCGCATTGGCAGCTATTGCTATGGGCATTGGCACATCTGAGGTTGAGCATGTTTTAGCTACGCAAACCTTGATTCAGCAAAAACCAAAGGTAATGCGTATTAATGTTGAAGGCGATTTGCCAACTGGTATTACGGGCAAAGATGTTGCCTTGTTTATCATTGGTAAAATTGGCACGGCAGGTGGCACGGGTTACGCCATTGAATTTGCAGGCTCTGCGATTCGTGCGTTAAGCATGGAAGGGCGCATGAGTTTATGCAATATGACCATTGAAGCGGGTGCGCGTTGCGGCATGGTGGCTGTGGATGATGTTACGATTGATTATGTCAAAGGTCGTCCTTATACCCCTAACGGTGAGACGTGGAATCAGGCTGAAGCTGCATGGCGAGATTTGCAATCAGATGTCGATGCGGTGTTTGATAAAGAGGTTCACTTGAATGCTGCGGATATTGTGCCGCAAGTGACATGGGGAACCAGCCCTGAAATGGTGGTTTCGATTGTAGGAAACACGCCAAGTTTGGCAGATGCTAAAGATGAAGTGCAACGCGAAGGATGGATGCGCGCATTTGAATACATGGGTTTGAAAGAGAATACACCCATGCAAGATATTCGCGTGGATAAAGTGTTTATCGGCTCGTGCACCAATGCACGTATTGAAGATGTTCGTGCGGCGGCAGCTATTGCCATAGGGCATAAAGTGGCGGACAACATTAAACTTGCCATGGTGGTGCCGGGCTCTGGTTTGGTGAAAGCCCAAGCTGAAAGTGAAGGTTTGGATAAGATATTTATCGATGCGGGTTTTGAGTGGCGTGCGCCGGGTTGTTCGATGTGTTTGGCAATGAATGCTGACCGTTTGGATGCAGGAGAGCGTTGCGCTTCTACTTCAAACCGTAACTTTGAAGGCAGACAGGGTGCAGGCGGGCGTACACATTTGGTGAGTCCTGCGATGGCAGCTGCGGCAGCGATTAAAGGTCATTTTGTGGATATTCGAGATTGGAAGAAGGCAGGGGAGTAATTATGCAAGCATTTACAACATTAGAAGGTTTGGTTGTGCCTATGGATAGAGCTAATGTGGACACCGATGCGATTATCCCCAAGCAATTCTTAAAATCCATTAAACGTACGGGATATGGTCCGTTCTTATTTGATGAATGGCGGTATGAAGATGTGGGTCAACCTGAAATGGATTGCAGTAGCCGTCCGATTCGTAAAGATTTTGTTTTGAATCAACCGCGTTATCAGGGCGCACAAATCATGCTGGCGCGTGAAAACTTTGGTTGTGGTTCATCGCGTGAACATGCGCCGTGGGCGATTGCTGATTATGGTATTTCTTGCGTGATTGCGCCAAGTTTTGCAGATATTTTTTATAATAACTGCTTTAAAAATGGCATCTTACCCGTGGTATTAAGCGATGCTGACATGGATGTGTTGTTTGCAGACACGAAAAGCAATGAAGGCTATACATTAAATATAGACTTAGAAGCACAAACAGT
>JAUZQX010000183.1 GCA_030950765.1 Ghiorsea sp. | reverse complement strand
AAACGTGCAACGGATGTGATGATTGCAGGTAAAATTGCTGTTGTTTTGGGTTATGGCGATGTGGGTAAAGGTTGTGCGCAAGCATTTAGAGGCATGGGTGCTACGGTTTGGGTGACTGAAATTGACCCGATTTGTGCGCTTCAAGCAGCGATGGAAGGTTATCGTGTGGTTGATATGAATGATGCTTGCAAAATGGGCGACATTTTCGTGACTACTACTGGTAACTATCACGTGATTCAACATGACCATATGTTGAACATGAAAGATCAGTCTATTGTTTGTAACATCGGGCACTTTGATAATGAAATCGATGTGGCTTCTTTGAAACAGTACGAATGGGAAAATGTGAAACCACAGGTTGATCAAATTATCTTCCCAGATGGTTCGCGTATTACGTTGCTTGCTGAAGGTCGTTTGGTAAACCTTGGTTGTGCCACTGGTCACCCAAGTTTTGTGATGTCTGCATCATTTACCAACCAAGTGATGGCACAAATTGAACTTTGGGAAAATCATGCCAATTATGGTAATGAAGTGTACGTATTACCTAAACGTTTGGATGAAAAAGTAGCGCGTTTACACTTGGCGAAAATTGGGGTGAACCTCACAGAGTTAAGCCAAGAACAAGCCGACTACATCAGTGTGCCTGTAGATGGTCCATATAAAGTGGATCATTATCGTTATTAAAAGGTTAAAGACTTGAATAAGGCTTTTATTCTGGGGGTGGCAGTGTGTTTAACACTGCCACTTTTGGGTTGCGCAGCCAAAACTAAGGTTGTACACAGTAACGCATCACCAGTGACCGTTCAGTTTGATAAAAATGGTGATGGTATTATCGATAGAATTGATTGGCGACGTATGAAAGATGCTGAAAAAAGCACATATGCACGTATGTCTCTCGAAGAGATGGGTGAAAATCCAGATACTATTGTTAAAGGCAAGATAACGCGCGAAATATTGTTATTACAAGGTTTAGAAGCTGTTTACGGGAAGTAGTATCGGAGTGTTAGCACTCTGTAATGGTTACAGCCAACCCACCCAATGATGTTTCTTTGAATTTGACGGACATTTCTTCACCTGTTTGTTTCATCGCAGCAATGCAATTATCCAAAGACATAAAATGTTCACCTGTGCCATGCATAGCCAATGATGCAGCGGTGTAAGCCTTGATAGCACCAAACCCATTGCGCTCAATGCAGGGGACTTGTACCAGCCCGCCCACGGGGTCACAAGTCATGCCTAAATGATGTTCTAATGCCATTTCAGCGGCGTGTTCAACCTGTTCGGGTGTGCCGCCACGCACTGCGCATAAACCTGCTGCTGCCATAGCTGCTGCAGAGCCAACTTCACCCTGACACCCGACTTCGGCACCAGAAATGGAACTGTTGTGTTTGATGATGCCACCAATTGCGCTTGCAGTTAATAAAAAATCACGTACATCTTGTGTTGTGCCGCCTTCATGCTGCATCCAATAATAAAGTACGGCTGGAATCACGCCCGCTGCACCATTGGTGGGTGCAGTGACCACCATATGTCCTGCCGCATTTTCTTCATTCACTGCCATGGCATAAGCGCATAACCAGTCGTTCATATTGACGCTATTTTGGGTGAGCAGTTTTTGTTGTAATTGTTTGGCGCGTCTGGCGATATTTAAGCCGCCTGGCAATATTCCTTCAGTATCTAACCCACGTAGAATGCATTGGGTCATGGCTCGCCACGTCTTGTCTAAGCCATTATAAAGTTTTTGTTTATCAAGGCTTTGTATTTCATTGGCTTGTTTCATGGCAGCAATGGACAAATCACTTTTCTTTGCCATGTTTAACATCGCCTGTGCGGTGTCAAAAGCATAAGGAACCGAGGCATTATCTTTCATTTTTAGGGGTGCAACCAGTTGTTTGATTTCAGCAGCAGAGTTGATAAACCCACCGCCAATAGAGAAGTATGTTTCAGAAATAATGATGTTCCCAGCATCATCCAAAAGTTCAAAAATCATGCCGTTGGGGTGTTCAGGCAATGGTTTTCCTGTATCAAATATAATATCGGAGTCCGCACAAAATGCCACAGGGTTTTCATCATGAATGGTGATGAATCTGCTTGACCAAATGCGTTGTGTTAGTACATCCAAATCATGGTCAGCCACTTCATTGGGCAGGTAACCGTGTAAACCCAGTGCAACGGCGCGATCTGAGGCATGACCTTTACCTGTTGCTGATAATGAGCCTTTGAGGGTGCAACGTATATGAAGTTTTTCAGACTGTTTCGGCAGATGATGTTTCAATGATTGTATAAACGTGTGTGCGGCAAGCATGGGCCCCATGGTGTGTGAGCTTGAAGGACCAATACCAATTTTAAACAATTCAAGTGCGCTGATAAACATAAGCTACCTCCAACAAACAACAAAAGTAGCGTAACAATCCAAATATTTCAGGTCAAAACATGAAAATCAGGGCTATTACGTTAATTGTTGTTGCAATGAGCGCAGTGCGCGGCCGCGATGGGAAATAGCTGCTTTTTCTTGCGCTGTGCTTTGGGCGAAGGTTTTACCAAGTTCTGGACAGAAAAACAGAGGGTCATAACCAAAACCTGTATCTCCTGTTTCTTGTTCGATAATCAAGCCTTCCACCCTACCCTCTGCGGTTATATTGGTCTTGTGGGGTATAGATAGGTGCAAAGCGCAGATAAAATGCGCAGAGCGGTCTTTTACACCCTTTAAAGCATGTAACAGCTTGGTGTTGTTATCAGCATCTGTGGCACTGTCACCGGCAAAACGTGCAGAATATACACCTGGCGCACCATCGAGGGCGGACACACATAATCCCGAATCATCTGCCAGCGCTGCGCAATCATTGGCAAGCATAAATGCATCTGCTTTTTTCTTGGCATTACCTGCAAATGAACCTGCATCTTCCACTACATCAACAAAGGTTGTGTCTGAAGCAGGTAAAACCGCGATATTTAAGTTGGTTAAAATATGTTCGATTTCAGCACGCTTTTTCTTGTTATTACTGGCAATAACAAGTTTGTTTAGTTTCATTTATCCATGACCTTGGTTTGCATACAAAGCGGCTAGAATTTCACGTGCACCTAGGTCTAAAATGGTATCTGCAAGCTGAATGCCCAAGCTTTCAGCATCTGCCCGTGCACCTGAAATTTGGCGGCGAATCAATGTTTTACCATCCACAGAACCGACAAGCCCATCCAAATGTAAGGTATCACCATCCAATGTGGCATAAGCACCAATCGGTACTTGGCAACCACCTTCCAAACGGGCTAAAAATGCACGTTCGGCTTTGGTTCTGCTTACTGTATCTGCATCATTAAGTGCATCTACCATGCGATTGACTTCAGCATTATCATCTTTGGTTTGAATGCCCAATGTGCCTTGAGCAACGGCTGGCAATACATCATCAACTTCTAAAAAACCGTGCATTTGATCTTGCATACCCATGCGTTTGATACCTGCTGCGGCAAGAATCACGGCATCCACTTCTGTGCCTAACTTATTGCGACGAGTTTGAATATTACCACGAATAGAAACACATTTAAATTTCGGGTATTTGGCATTGATTTGGGCAATGCGGCGTAAACTTGAGGTGCCAATGGTCGCATCTTCAGGTAATGAATCCAAATCACCGCCTGTGATGGTCGCATAAATATCACGCGGGTCTTCGCGTTTAGGATGGGCGCGGATGGACGTGCCAGCAGGTAATTCAGTGGGCACATCTTTCATGGAATGTACGGCAATGTCTGCACGACCATCCAATAGAGCCTCATCAATCTCTTTGGTAAACAAACCTTTACCGCCGACTTTGGCTAAAGGTACATCCAGAATTTTATCGCCTTTGGTTACAATCTTGACCAGTTCAGTTGTTGTACCTGGAAACAAACGCTCTAATTCAGCAGATACCCAATCTGCTTGCCAAAGGGCAAGGGGTGATTTGCGTGTAGCGATACGAATATGGGTCATTTCAAGGCTCCGACAGTGTTCTCACCGATTAATCACTTGTGCCAAAGTTATTGGATGTTTAATAACCGTTTTTGATTGGTAGAAGTCTTTAAAGGTGTAATATCGACAATAGTCTCTTTTCCTTTTTTTAATTGCAAGCGTAAGGGCATTTTGTTCATGGTTTGCAAGTAATGGAAGGCTGCAAAATCAGCATAATCTTCTGCCCAAGATAGGCAAGCATACAAGGAGACAAAGGGGCGGTTTACCAAGTTGACAAAGATTTCAGGTAACTTTTGATTATCAATCACACCGCGTTTTACATTGAGTTGATAAGCATTGAACTTGTTTCGGTAAGGAACATCATAGTTTTGTGTGGGCTGAGCATAATCTTGCCAAATGTTTTGGGTGAACGGGGTTGGGCTGAGGTTTATTGGTTTGTATTGGTCAATGAGTGGGTCAACAACGGGGGTGATACGTTTTTCAAAATCAATAATGTGTGCTGTTTCATGTAATAAGGCATAAGTCAGGGCGGAAACATTTGGGATATTGGCATAGGTAATGTGATAATCACCACGGCTAAACATCGAATTGGCACGGTATTCTAACCATATTTTGGCAGAGGTGTGAAACAAACGTGGGTTAAGCATGATGGTATAAAATCGCTCATTTGTTTGGCGGTTAATCACCCAGTCGGTAATGCCTGCACCAATCAGGTTTTCAACAAAAAATATACGTGTTAATTTGTGTTGTAAGATGTGTTGCCATTGATGAGGTAAAGCTTGAAATGCTTGTTTAAGTTGTGACTTTTCTGCAATAGAAGGTAAATAAACTTGGTAGGATAAAGCTATGGGATTGAGTCCACTATCGGCTGCTATCCAAGCTTGTAACAGAGCCTTGGGTATGGCTGCGCTGCGTTCATACAATGGTTGGGAGGTTTGCACAGGCATTTGTTGTTCAATGTTTTTGCGCTGCTCTAAAGTGATATCACCATTGATGGTTTGGTTGTTTTGGCAACCAGCAAGTGTAATCAGTAAGATGAATGGGATAAAGGTGAGGCGTTGTATATTGAATTGCCGCATAAAATACCTCCCCCCACTTTAAATAACAGTAGCTGAGGTTATAGGCGTATGTGAGATGAAAACATGAGGCGTGTCACACTTTATATCTAGCGCAGTGATTCATTAGCATTAGGCATAGCTGAGTAATATACCTATAAATAAAATAAACCCGAGCATATTATTGTTTAAGAACGCGTTAAA